>JALONY010000039.1 GCA_025454715.1 Anaerolineae bacterium | reverse complement strand
CCGTTGACGGCGATACCGGCGTAATACTCGTTTTCGTAGGTGATGGCGACATCGCCGATGCCGCGCTCGAAGCTCAAGAAGCTCTCGCGCCCGTCGGCGTCCAAGACCACCACGTTGGTCAGCACGTCGGCCAAGAATTGGCGCGCACCGTCCGCGCCCGCCTCGTAGCCCGCCACGTTACCCCGGAAGGCCGCGCCATACGCGCCCATCACGTTCCATTGCGCGCCGCCGCTGGTCACCGGGTCGGGCGTGACGACCTCGACACCCTCACGGGCGAGGTCTGCCCAGTCGAGGATGCCCTTGGGGTTGCCCTCGCGCACCACCAAGACGGCCAGCGAGGCCGAGACGAAGCCACGGGTGCGGTTGGCTTGCCAGTCGTGGGTAATCAAGCCCGCGTCGGCGATGCGCTGGACGTGCGCCTCTTGCGACAAGGCCACGATGTCGGCCTCGAAACCACCGGCCGTACGACTCTTCAAAGGTCACTTCTTGGCCGGTTTGCTCCAGCCAGTGGGCTTGGAACAGCGGGATGATTTCGGCATAAGCCTCACGCGGGACGGCAAAACCGGCCAGCGTCAAAGTCACCGGCTCGGGTTGGGTTTGTGCCGCGGCGCCCAGCGACAGCAACAGCAGTGCCAGCGGTTCTCCAGAGGGTGTGTTTCGTGACACCCGTTATGCTATCTAGTATCGGTCACAAAACCGGTGTTAGGGTAGTCACGAGCCGGTTATGATTTTTGGGCGGTGGGCGGCATGGGCGAAAATGGCGCGTTGCGGCTATAATCGTATGCAGCCACGGGGGATAACCGCACAGGACACCGGCCATGATGAAAAGCGACGAACTGCGCGAACAGGGCATTGCCGCCCTCAAAGCGCGACGGGTTGACGAGGCGCGCAAGCTGTTGGCGCAAGCCCTCAAGCTCAACCCGCGTGATGCCGAGGCATGGGCGTATATGGGCGTCCTGAGCGGCGACCTGCAAGCGCGCCTCGGCGCGTTCCGGCGCGCCCTCGACCTCGACCCCGCCAATAAAACTGCCCTGACCTCGCTCAAGGCGTTGGGCATCGACCCGCAAAGCCTGCCGTCCGGCGCGCCGCCGCCCGCCCCTGCCGCCACGCCCAAGCCCGCCCCACCCCCCAGCCCCGCGCCGGAGCCCAAGCGCTCGACGATGGAGTCCGATTTCGACTCGTTGTTTGGGGATGAAGACGACATCAACCCCGAGTCGGCGGCGGCCTTGTTCGGCGTCAAGCCGCCCGAGGCGGCCAAACCCCCCGCCCCCAAGCCGCCCGCGCCGGTGGCGGCCACGCCTGCCGCCTCTGCCGCGCCCGTGCAGCCCACCCCCGAGGAACCCGCGTCTCAAGGACTCAGGCCGCCCAAGCTCGACCAAAATTTCGTCGGTGTGCCGTTGCCGCCGGAGTCGTATCTGGCACAAGCTGGCGAGGTGGCGGCGCAGCGCGTGGCCGCCGCGCCCCGCCCAGTCGCCGCAGGGGTGACGTGGGCGCGCAAGGCCAAGAACCGGCTCGGCGAAAACGACGTGTGGCAACTGCGCCTCCAGACCGGCGCGGCGGTGCTGGCGTTCTTGCTGGTGGCCGGTTTCTTCGTGGTCGCCCTCATCCGCAGCCCCGAGGCGCAACGGCTGGTCGGCATCCGCACCAACACGCCCAGCCGCACCCCGACCAGCAGCCCGACCCCGACCCCGGGCGTCACCCCGACCCCGACCGCGACCCTCGACGCCACCCAATTGGCCGAGGCCACGCCCCTCCTGCCGACGCCGGACGGCCTGACCCCGCAGGCGCGCATCGACCGCACGCCCGCCCCAACCGCGTTGTTCGCCGCCAACGTCTTCAACCTCGAGGGCGCGATGCCGCGTGCCATCGGCACGCTCAACGCCGGTGACCCCGCCGCCGCGCTCCCCACCTTCGACGCCGAGGTCACGCTGGTCAGCCTGAGCTTCAACCCGTACCCTTACGTGTTCAAGGCGCAAGCCCAAGCCCAGACCGGTGATTATGATGCCGCCATCGATACGCTGACCGAGGCGCTGGGGCGCACCGAGGCCGACACCCGCGCCGAGCAACGCCCGTTTGCGACGGCCTTGTTAGAGGCGACCTATGCCGAGGTCGAGCTGTTGCGCGCCCAATCGTTGCGCCGCAACGGGCGCGCCGTGCTGGCCAACCGCAGTTATGAGGTCGCTATCGAGCGCGCCGAGCAAGCCCTGACCCAAAACAGCCAAATCGCCAGCGCGTACCGCGTCTTGGCACAGGCCGCCCTCGACCAGCGCCGCGTCGAGGACGCCCTCGACATCCTCGAGACCGCCTTCAGCGCCGAGGTCAACGCCACCGCCTTCGATACCGACGTGACCTTGATTGCGCTGTACGGCCAAGCGTATCTGGCCGAGGCCGCCACCCTCGGCGGTGCCGCCGCCGATGACGCGCTGGCTCGCGCCGACACCCAAGGGCGCATCGCCGCCTTCGTCAACCCCTACGACCGGCGGGGTCATGAGCTTCAAATCGCGGTGGCGCTGGCGCAAGGGCGCGCCGGTGACGCGGTGTTGCTCAACGACACCTACCGCCTATATTTCCCCGATGACCCCCGCGCCCTCAAGCTGTTGGGCGATGCGCGGGTGGCCGAGGGCAACCCCGAATTGGCCTTCAACGCTTACTCCGACGCGGCCACCGCCGCCATCACCAGCACGGGCGGGGTGGGTGCCGCCGGTGCCGAGGCGCTGGTCGCCCGCGCCGACCTGTTGTTGTCGCAAGGCGAGTATGGCGCGGCACTGGCCGACCTCGAGGCTGCCTATGCCGCCTTCCCCGACGACCTCACGCGCACCCGCCGCATGACCGCCGCCTATGCCGCCGGGGAATACGAGCTCGCCCTCGAGGACGCCCGCGCTTTGATTGGCAGTGAGGCCGCCCCCGACGACCTGTATTACTTGATGCAAGCGCGCATCCGCTACGACCTCGCCAGCCGCGAATCGGGCGAGGCGTTGGCGGGGGTCGCGCCAGAGGTGCTGTCGCTGTTGGAGCGGGTGGGGGCGGCCTTGCCCAATGACCAGCGCGCCATTGCCGAGGCGTACCGCGCCCGCGCCGCGCTCATCACCGGTAACTTTGAGCTGGCCGAGACCAGCGTCGGCATCGCCTACGCCCTCGCCCCTGCGCCCGATTTGCTGATTGTGCGCGCCGATGTGCGTAGCGCGTTGGGGCGCTTCGACGAGGCGCGCCGCGACTATCTGGACGCGCTCGACCAAACCGGCGACACCGACGAATCGCTGGCGTTGCTGGCGCGGGCTGGCCTCGAGACCATCCCCGTGCGCGTGACGGCCACCGCCCAAGCCGCCCAGACCGCTACCGCCGCCTTCGCGCTGGAGGTCACGGCCACCGCCCAGTTCGAGCAAACCGCCACCGCTGAGGCCGTCCAAACCGTGACCGCGGCCTTTGAGCAGACCGAGACGGCCACCGCCCAGCCCAGCCCGACCCCGACCGCTACGGCGACGCCCTAACCGGCGGCATGAGCGGCTTTTTCGACGATGTGCGTTGGATGCGCCTCGCGTTGGACGAGGCGCAGGCCGCCCTCATCACCGGCGATGTGCCGATTGGGGCGGTGGCGGTGCTGGATGGGCAGGTGATTGGGCGCGGGCGCAACCGGCGTGAGGCCGACGGCGACCCGACCGCCCACGCCGAAATCGTGGCACTGCGCGAGGCCGCACGCGCCGTCGGGGAGTGGCGGCTAGAGCGCGTGACGCTGTATTGCACGCTGGAGCCGTGCATCATGTGTGCGGGGGCGATGGTGCAAGCGCGCCTGTGGCGCTTGGTGTACGGGGCGTTGGATGAGCGCTACGGCGCGGCGGGCAGCGCGCTCGACCTCGTGCGGAACCCGCGCTTCAACCACCGTGTGGAGGTCTATGCGGGGGTGCTGCGCGATGAGTGCGCCGCCCTGCTGGACTCGTTCTTTCGCACCTTGCGTGAGGGGTAAGAAGCCGCCGGTTACTCTTCTTGCTCCGCGGCGGCCACGCTGGCCAGATACTCGGTCGCGACCTCGCGGGGGTCACGCCCATCCGCTTCGACCTGCGCCACCAGCTCGCTGAGCGTGTCGGCGTCCATGTGGCGGAAAATCCGGTTGAGGATGACCGCAATCTCGGGGTTGCGGCGCAGCAACGCCCCGCGCACCACCACCGCAGGCTCGTAGGGCAGTAGCAATTCTTGGTCGTCATACAGCGCCACGAGGTCGTTTTCATACAGCAGGCCGCTGACGCCGGTGGCCAGCGCCACGTTGATGCCGTTGATGCCCTGCGCCAGCGCCCCGATGAACATATCGGGCGTGCCGTCGGCAATCACCAGCATCTGCCCGCCGGTCACGTCGAAGCCATAGGCGGCCTCCATCGCTTGCAAGCCGTCGGGGCGCGACACGAACTCCTCGCCCGCCGCGAACATCACCGTACCCCCGCCGTTGACGTAGGCGGCGAAGTCCGACAAGGTGCTCAGGCCGTGCTCCTCGGCGAAGGCTTGCGTGACGGCCAGCACGTAGCTGTTGTTGATGGGCGCGGGTTCCAGCCAAATCAGGTCGTTGAACGCCGCGTCATACGAGGCCGAGACCGCGTACACGCTCTCGCTGTCGAGGCTGTCGATTTGCCCGACCGCCTCGGCGGGGAAAAAGACCGTCATAGCCGTGCCGGTATATTCGGGGTACAGGTCGATTTGGTTATTGAGCAGGGCGGTGCGGGCGACCGTGGTGTTGCCGGTCTCCAGCATATCGACCACCGGATAACCGGCTTGCTCGAGGGCGACATAGGTGATGTGCCCCAGCAACACGTCCTCGGTGAACAATTTCGACCCGACCCGAATCGGCTCGGTTTGGTCTTGGGCGGCCAGTGGCAAGCCCAACGACAACAGCAACACGACACTCAACAGAAAACGCTTGGACATCGGGTGAAACCTCATGGGGCGGTTGGGGTGCGGGTGGCGAAGAGCGAGGCGCTGGTGGGTTGCGCGGTCGGGAAGGCGGGTTGTGCCGCCTCGCCGCCGGTGCGGGTGGTGCTCATCTGCGGGATGGCCAGCAGGGCGGGCGTGGCGGTCGGGGCGGGGGCGGCCTGTGCATTGGCCGAGACGGCCACCTCGCCCGCGGCGTTGGGCAGGTTGGCGGGCAACCACGCCACATCGCTGGCGGGGTCGAAGTTGACCATGACCAGCTTGTTGGCGTCGCCCTGATAGGCCACCGTGAAGGCCTCCATCGGCGGGCGGCTGGTGCTGCGCGCCCACGGCAACCATGCGCTGTTATCGACCGGGCTGAGCACGTTGGGGATGAACTGCAAACTGCTGACGCTGCTCACCCAGTCGCCCGGGGAGGCGAAGCGGTAGGCCTCGGACGACACGTACAAGGTGCCGCTGGTGGGGTCGAGCAGGATGGGCAAGACGTTGGGGCGCGAGCCGAACACCACCACGTAAATATGCCCCAGCGGGTGCGGCAAGACCGCCACCCCGACCTCGCGATAACCGTTGCTCTCGGTGGCTTGGCGGTGGATGGGCGAGTTTTGCCAATAATTAATCGCGCCGCGCACGTTGTTGCCGATGTAGATGTTCTCGCCGATGGCCATCCGGTCGGAGCCCAGATAGTGCGGCCACTTGAAGGCGGGGTCGAGGGCGCGCTCACGCGGGTTGCGCCCCTTCGAGTCGATGTGCAGGTCGTCGGGCAATTGCGCCAACGTGAGCAGGTAGCGCCCCTGCGCGTAGGCCATATCACGCAGGATGCTGTTGGGCTTCAGCGGCCACAGCCCGACCCCGATGCGCCATTCGTTGATGAGCGCAATCACCTCGATTTCGTCGCGGCTGAAGGTCTGCATCACCGCACTGCCCATCTGGGCGGTGTTGGCGACCGTCTGGGCGGTGGCGGGGCTGTTGGTCGGGGCGGCCTCAGCCACCACCTGCCGCTCGATGTGGTCGGCAGGGTAGGCCACGAGGTTTTGCGCGTCCAGCTCGACCTCGAAGGCACTACGCGACACCCAGCCGTGCCCGCGCCCGTTGCGGACGCGATACCAGCGCCCATCCTCGCTCACGCCCATCACGCGGGTGACCTCGGACGGCAGGATGGTGCCCAACAGCTCGGTGCGGGCGTTGGGGCCTTGGCGGATGTTGAGCTGCACGTCGGCATCGGTCACGAAACGGGCGGGCACGCCGTCGATGCTGGCGCTGAGCTGCGCGGCGGTGCGGGCGGCGATAATCTCGCTTTGGGCACCGTCCGCCGAGGCGCGGATGCCCTCGTTGGCCACCAATTGCGTGCGCTGTGTGCCGACGTAAACCGCGCCGTCGGCGGCCAAGACGCTGGTATTTTGGTTGGCGTCCAGCCACAGGTCGAACACCCCGCCCGCCGTCACGACGGTGGTGGTCGGGGTCGAGAACTCGTACCCGACATACGTCTCGGGCACCGGGATGAGCGTTTGGTGGATGTGGCCGTTCAGCAGGCCGAACGAGATGAGATACCCTTGCTCGGTGCGCTCCATCCGGTTGATCGAGAGTTCGGTGTTGGGCTTGAGCGCAATCAGCGCGCTCCCGTCGAACAAGGTGATTTCGGCTTGACCATTGCCGTTGGTACGCAGGCGGTCGCCGCTGCCCACCACGCTTTCCATCGTCACGGCCACCCAGTCTTGGGTGCCGCTACGCAAGATGTCGAGCCCGGGTTGCCCGACCTTGACCAGCACCGCGATTTGCGTTTGTGCCGAGACCGACCACCACCCCACCGACAAGGCCAACAACATGATGAGCGCCAGATACTTCTTCATAAAAAACCGTTCTCCGCCCTACGGACAACTTTCCTGAACGGCTTATGAGCCGACAGGACATCATGCCCCTAGTATACCGGCTGGGCGGTGGGATAAGCCACTAAGTTTATAAATTGTAAGGGAGAGAGCGGGACGTGCCCGTTTTGGGGCATTTCGCGGTATCATTGGGCGAGACCGCAACAGGCGTAGGGAGGATGCCCGATGACCACCGGAGAACTGAGCGCCCGACTTCAACAAATGCGCGAGGCCGCCGACTCGCTCGGGCGGAGCGCCGCCCAAGTCACCCACAGCATCGACAACATCGATGCCGAGGTGCGCGCCCTCGGCCCCGAGCGCTTCATGAGCTTGGCCGCCGAGGCCTTCCGCGCCGAGTACAACCGCCTGACCCCGCACCTGCGCGAGACGTTCGAGCAATTGGCCGCCTTCCGCGACAAATTGCACGCCTCGGCGGACGACATCGACGTGGCGGCGCGTGCCGGTGGGGGGTTGGGATGACCGACCTGATTCGCGTGCCCTATACCGAATTGCTGCACCGCGCCGGGCGCATCCGCCAAGAGGCCGAGACCATCCGCCGCGAGGTGCAAACCCTCAAAGCCACCTTCGACGGCCTGACGTGGATGGGGCGGCGCGCCGAGCGCTTCTTCGCGCTGTGGCACGAGACCGTGCCCGAGATGGAGCAATGGGCGTCGGTCTTGGAGGCGTTCGCCACCGAGCTGGAAGACCAAGCCCGCCGGATGCAACTGGCCGACGAGGCGTTTTAGCCTGACCGATGCCCGCACCCCTGCCCGAACTCACCATCGACATCCCCGCCCCACCCACCGACCAAGACACGGCGGATGGAGGGGTATGGCTGAGCCTGCTGCCGGTGCTCGGGCTGGGGGCGGTGGCCGCGTTCTACCTGTTGCGCTCGTCCGAGAGCGGCGGCGGCTTGGGGGCGGCCTTGCCGTTGGTCATCCTCGCTGGCCTGAGCGTGGTCAGCGCAGTTTTGACCGTGCGCTGGCGCACCCATGACCGCCAGCGCCGCCGCGCCCAACAGCGCGGTGCCTACCTCCGCACCTTGGTCTACAAGCGGGCGCGCCTGCAAGCCGCCCACGACGCCCAGCGCGCCCTGCTGACCGAGGCGCACCCCGCCCCGACCGACGGCGCACAGCGCGCCCTCGCCCGCGCCCCAGAGGTCTGGGCGCGCCGCCCCGCCGACCCCGATTTTTTGGCCGTGCGCCTCGGCATCGGCGATGTGCCCGCGGTGGCGCGCATCGTCACGCCCGACCCCGACCGCGCCCACCCGTTATTGCCCAACGCGCTGGCTTTGGCTGAGCATTACCGCACGGTGCGCGAGGTGCCGGTGCGCGTGCGCCTGCCGCTGGCGGTGTGCGGGGCGTGGCCGAGTGTCGGGGGGGCGTTGCGGGCGTGGCTGGGCGGCCTGTTGCTGGCGCACCACCCGCGTGACCTGCGCCTACACGTCATCTTGCCGGACGCCCGCCCCGAAGAGTGGCGTTGGCTGGAGCTGGTGCCGCACGTCAACCCGTCTGGGCAGGCCGGTGCCCCCGACCTCGTGGCCTTGTCGCCAGAGGCGGCACGCCCCTTGCTCGACACCCTGAGCGAGGCGCTGCACGAACGGCGCGGCGGGCTGGGCGGGCGCGGCGCGCACCTCTTGATCGTGACGGACGTGGGCACCCTACACGACGGCGGTGCGGCGCTTCAGGCGTTGTTGCGCGACCCCGACGGTTTGAACGCCTCGCTGGTGGTGCTCGCGCCCTCGCCAGAGCTGGCCCCGCCCGAATGCCGCGCCGTGGTCACGGTCGCCCAAAACCGCACGTTTTGGCTGGCCGAGGCCGGTGGCGAGACCCACGGCAAAGCCGACGCCCTCAGCGTGCCGGACGCCGAGGCGCTCGCCCGCGCCCTCGCCGGTATCGCCCGCACCGACCTCGGCAGCACCGGCGCGCTCCCCCGCCGCGTGCCGTTCCTCGACCTGTATGGGGTGGCGCACCCCGCCGACCTCGCCCCCGTGATTGCCGACCATTGGCGTCAGCCGGTGCGCGGCGCGTTGCCCCGCCCGGTGCCGGTCGGCCAATCGGACGCGGACTCCGCGCTGTTGCTGATGCTGGACGAGGCGCACCACGGCCCGCACGGCATGTTGGCGGGCACGACCGGCGCCGGTAAATCGGAATTTTTGCAGACCTTGATTTGCGCGCTGGCCATCGCGCATGACCCGCGCCTGCTCAATTTTTTGTTGATCGACTTCAAGGGCGGGAGCACGCTCATCCCGTTTGCGCGCCTGCCGCACACGGTCGGCATCCTGACCAACCTCGACGGCTTGCTGGTCGAGCGCGCCCTCGACGCCCTGCGCTCCGAGCTGACCCAGCGCCAAGCGCTCCTGCGTGAGCGCGGCCTGCGCGACATCGGGCAATATCACCGCTTGCACACCGCCACCCCCGCCCAGATGAGCGAGGCGGGCTATCGCCCCTTGCCCCACCTCGTCATCATCGTCGATGA
>JALONY010000413.1 GCA_025454715.1 Anaerolineae bacterium | reverse complement strand
GGGCGCGATTTGGCGTTGCTGGCGCAGACTGTGCCGTATGTGCTGGTCGGGCTGGTCGGGGCGTTGCTGATTGCCCAGCAAATCACCACCATCAGCCTCGGCGACGACATTGCCGCAGGCTTGGGGCAAAACACGCTGTGGGTGAAGGCGGTGGCGGCGGTGGTGGTGGTGCTGTTGGCCGGTGGCGCGGTGGCGCTGGCGGGCCCGATCGGGTTCGTCGGGTTGGTGGTGCCGCACGTGGTGCGCTTCTTGGTCGGCGTCGATTACCGCTGGATTGTGCCGTACTCGGCCATCGTCGGCGGGGTGCTGGTCACGGTGGCCGATGTCGGGGCGCGGGTGGTCATCCGCCCGCAAGAGTTGCCGGTCGGGGTGATGATGGCGTTCGTCGGGGCACCGTTCTTCGTGTGGCTGGCGCGCTGGCGGGTGAAGCGCTGATGGCCGCACAGACTGTCAAGACCCCATGGGTGACGGTGCGCTTGCCGTTCGTGTCGTTCCGGCTCGACCGGCGCGTGCCGCCGGTATTCGTGCTGGTCGGCTTGTTCGGGCTGGCGGTGCTGGTCGGCAGCATCGGGACGGGCGAGTACCCGATTGCGCCGCTGGAGGTGGTGCAGACCCTGACCGGCACGCTCGACCCCGCGCACCCCGACGCCCGCAACCTGACGCTGGTCATCTTTACGTTTCGGTTGCCGCGCATCGTGGTGGCCTTCTTAGTCGGGATGGCGTTGGCCGTCTCGGGCGCCATCATGCAGGGCGTGACGCGCAACCCGCTGGCCGACCCGTACCTGTTGGGCGTGAGCGGCGGGGCAGGGGTGGCGGCGGTCGTGCTGATTGTGTGGTTCGGCGGGGCGATGGTGTCGCTGTTGCCGTTCGGGGCGTTGGCGGGCGGTTTGTTGACCGCGATGCTGGTGTATGGCTTGGCGTGGAAATCGGGCGCGAGCGCGCCGATGCGCTTGATTTTGATTGGCGTGGCGGTCAGCGCGGTGGTCGGTGCGGTCACGACCGTGCTGCTGTTGTTCGGCAACATCAACCAAGTCCAGCAGGCGTATGTGTGGCTGGTCGGCAGCGTGTATGGGCGGACGTGGGAGCACGTGCACGCCCTGAGCGCGTGGCTGGTGGTGTTGGTGCCGTTGGCATTGTTGGGGGCGCGTGGCCTCAACCTGCTGGGGATGGGCGACGATGTGGCGCGCAGCCTCGGCGTGCGCGTCGAGGTGTTGCGGCTGGGGTTGATGGCGGTGGCGACCGCGTTGGCCTCGGCGGCGGTGGCGGTGGCCGGAACGGTCGGGTTCGTCGGGTTGGTCGCGCCGCACATCACGCGGCGGCTGGTCGGGCCGACCCATGAGGGCGTCTTGCCCATCAGCGCGATGGTCGGCGGGGTGATGCTCGTGCTGGCCGATTGGATTGGGCGGGCGGTGATTGCGCCGTCGGAATTGCCCATCGGCATCGTCACGGCGATGCTGGGCGCCCCCTACTTCTTATACCTCTTGATTCGGGAACGGAGAACCGCATGAGCAGCCTGAGCGCTTTTGACTTGACCTTGTCGTATGAACAAACCACCATCCTGCGCGATTTGTCGGTCGTGCTGCAATCGGGGCGGATGACCGCGCTGGTCGGCCCGAACGGGTGCGGCAAATCGACCTTGTTGCGCGGGTTGTCGCGCTTGTTGCGCCCGGTGCGCGGGCAGGTGGTGCTGGATGGGCGGGACATCTGGACGATGCCGACCAAGACGCTGGCGCAACGCTTGGGGATTTTGACGCAGGGCCCGGTCGCGCCGGAGGGCTTGACGGTGTATGAGCTGGTCTCGCAGGGGCGCTACCCGCACCAGAACTGGCTTCAGCAGTGGTCGGTCGAGGATGAGCGCATCACCCGCGAGGCGATGGAGATTACCGGCGTCGATGGCTTCGCCGACCGTGCGGTCGATACGCTCTCGGGCGGGCAACGCCAGCGCGCATGGATTGCGATGACGTTGGCGCAAGACAGCCAAATCATTTTGCTGGATGAGCCGACCACGTTTCTCGACCTCGCGTATCAAATCGAGGTGCTCGATTTGCTGCACGACCTGAACACCCAGCGCGGCAAGACGATCGTGATGGTGCGGCGCTGAAGGGCGGGAAAATCTACGCACAGGGCGCGCCCGCCGAGGTCGTGACCGGTGATTTGGTGTGCGAGGTGTTCGGCTTGTCGTCGCAGGTCATTACCGACCCCGTGACCGGCACGCCGCTGGTGGTGCCGGTCGGTCGGCGGGCGATGGCCGAGGCCGCCCAGCGCGAACGCCTCGCCGTGGTCTAGGCGCTAAGGAGAAACCCCGATGTTTTGTTGGATGGGGCGCGCCATGAGCGCGCTGGTGATGCTGGTGGTGATGGTGGGCGGGGCGGCTGGGCAGGCCACGCCCGAGGCGCTGGCGTGCCCCGATGGTCAACGCTCGTTTGACCATGAATTATTGGTGGGGGGTTCGGTGTGCGTGCCCGTTGTGCCGGAGCGGGTGGCATCGTTGCACCTCATCGTGACCGATGTCTTGCTCCAGCTCGGGCAGACGCCGGTGGCGGCTTCGGCGCCCGCGCTACAGGCGTATTTGCGGATGCACCCCGATCTAGAGGATGAGTTCGCGGTTTTGCTCGAGACCACGGTCGATGTCGGGTTGTTCCCGAATGTCGAAACGGTCTTGGCCTCTGCGCCAGACCTCGTGTTTGCGCCGGTTGATGCGTTCAATGAATCGCAATTGGCCGCGCTGGGCGAGGTCGTGCCGGTGGTGGTCTACCGCCCGACCTTTGGGCAATGGCGCGAGGTGGTCGAGATGGTGGGCGGC
>JALONY010000412.1 GCA_025454715.1 Anaerolineae bacterium | reverse complement strand
TGCCGTCGGGCTACCGCGATTACCCGCCCAGCGCCTTGGACGACGTGCGCGCCGTCCGGCAAGGGCAACGCTTGGGCTTCACCCTCGGCGAGATGCAGGCGTTCATGGCCTTGCAGCAATCCCCCACCCGCACCCACGTCGCCCTCGCGCAGTTCATCGCCGAAAAGCGCGCCCAATTGGACGCCCGCATCGCGCAGATGACCGCCTTCCGCGACGCGCTCGACCACCTCGCCAGCGCCGATTATGACTGGAACGCCGCCGGGGATTGCCCCATCACGCGCCTGCTGGCCGCCGCCTACACCGCGTCGCAAGCCGAGGTGATGCCGTGAGCCGCGCCGCCCAAAGCCTATACGTCGCCTCGCTCTATTTGATTGCGCTCGGCCTCGGCTTGGTGCTGGTGCCCAACCTCGTGCTGGGCAGCTTCGGGTTGCCCACGACCGATGAGGTCTGGGTGCGGATGCTGGGCATGATGACCTTCTTCTTCGGGGTCGTCCAAAGCCAAATCGCCCGCGAGGAACTGCCCAAATTCTTCCGCTTGTCGGTGGTCTTGCGCGTGTCGGTGGTCGGGTTCGTGGTCGCGTTCGTGCTGGCGGGGCTGGCACAGCCGCCGTTCTTGCTCATCGCCGGTGTCGATGTGCTGGGCGCGGGCTGGACGGCATGGGCGCTGAAGCACCCAAAAACCAGCACCGTTGTTCGATAAAGTGTGCTACGCTAGGGTCATCGATACCCACCGCACGAGACACCACCGATGACCCTCGAATTCAACAAATTGTTCGACCAAGTGCAGCGCATGGGCGATATGTTCGCCAAGCTGGACTTCGACCTGTCCGACAAGCTGGCGCTGGCCGTCCAACGCTACGAGGCGGCCAGCGACCTCGACGACCTGCGCGCCAAGATTCGCGTGGTGCGCGGCCCCGAGGTCAGCGGCTACCGCGGTGCCGCCCCGCTGGACGTGCCGGACGCCGAGCCAATCAACCGCATCACCGGCGCGCCCGCCCTGCCCGAGAGCGCCACCCTGATTGCCACCGACGGCTCACAAATCTACCCCCACGACCAATCCTCGGTGCATTATTACCTGATCAATACCGCCGCGTTTATTTATTATCACGGCTACGAGCACACTCCTATCACCCTGACCGAGCCGCAGTTGGCCTATCACAAGAGCCTCGTCCACGACAACAACCGCCAGCTCATCAGCAGCCGGACGGTCGATGCGCGCCGCACGTTGGCCGAGATGCAGACGCTGGCGACGCAGGCATGGGCGCAATACCGCGCCAACGCCCCGCGCCCAATCGTGGCGTTATACGACAATCACCTGCTGTTTTGGGCGAATGCCGACGTGACCGGCGGCGACCAAATCATGCGCGATTATCAGACCGCGCTGGGGCAACTGTACGACGCGGGCGCGATTTTGGGCGGTTACATCGACTCGCCCAGCCGCAGCCGCACGGTGCTGCGCCTGTTGTATTTGTCCAGCCTGCGCGATGAGGCCGAAATCGTCAGCAAGCAAAAATTGCTGGAGACCGGCGGCGACCTCGAGGGGTTGCGCGATGTGCACTTGTTCGCGCATGTGCTGGAAAACGGCGAGCGCAGCGCCCTGATGGTGCAGAACTCGCCGCGCAACCTCGAGTATCGGCACAAAAACGAGGGGTTCGAAATCGCGTTTTTCTACGTCAAGGTGTTCAACGGCTACCAAAGCGCGGTCGCCCGCGTCGATGTGCCGATGTGGGTGGCGCGCAACCGCGCCTCGGTCGATGCGCTGCACGCGCTGGTCTTGGAGCAATGCGCGATGCAAGGGCGCACCCCCTACCCCTACGCCCTGACCCGCGCCGATGAGCTGGCGGTGGTGACCAGCAAGGACAAGCGCAAGCTAGAGGAGCTCATCCGCCTCGAATTGCGTAAGCAGGGGGTGGAGCCCACCCCTCTGCCCGCTAAGGCCGCCAGCAAGCGCGCCGCCCGCAGCGACAAGCGCCCGTATCAGCAACCGACCCGCCCGCCGTCCGGCAACCGAGGTTAGGCCGCCGGAGCCCGAAAACGGGCGAGGGACGCGGGCGCAGCGCGCTGCACCCCTACGGGCTGGGCTGGCGGCAATCGGGCAGTGATGCCCATAAAACGCCAGATACTCGCCCAAGTGGCTCGTCCAATAGGCCGCGTCGGCCACCCCGATCGGGTTAATCAGGTAGGTATGCGCGATTTGGCGCGCCGTCAGGCGGTCGCTCAGGCGCTGCAAGCCCGCCGCCACATCGGTATCTTGCACCCCGCTGTCCATGTAAATCCGCAGGCCGGAGGCCGACAAATCGGCGCTGTTGCGGGCGATGTCTGGCGGGTTGTAGGCGGGCGGCACCTCGGCGGGCAAGCTGGCGCTGTGGCCGCCCACCGCGCCGAACACGGTCGGGTAGCGCAGGCCGATGCTGAGCGCCCAGAACCCGCCGCGCCCCAGCCCGCCCAACGCCCGATACTCGCGCCGCTCATACAGGCAAAAGTCACGGTTGAGCGCGGGCAGCAGGTCGTCCAGCAAAAAGCCCTCATACGACGGGTCGGGCGGGAAGATGTCGCGCCCGCCGCTACGCCCCAGCACCGGCATGGCCACCACCATCGGCGGCAACACCTGCGAGCGGATTCCGGCGTCGAGCAACGACACCAAGCCCAGCCCCTCCCACTCGTCGGGGTCACCGGCCTGCGACGGCAACAGGATCACCAGCGGGTAGCGCCGCAGGGTCTGTTGATAGCACGGCGGCAGGTACACCCGATACGGGATGTCCTCGCCTGCGCTGGCGCTGCGGTTGGGCGCAATCTCGACCACCTCGCCGCCTTCATCACACGGGAACGGGGTGGCGGTCGGGGTCAAGACCGGCGTCGGGGTGGCCGAGGGGGTCGGGGTGATGGTGGCGGTGGCCGTCAGGGTCGGGGTCGGGGTATTGGTGTTGGCGGGCGTCGGGATGGCGGCTTGCGACATCGGGTCACAGGCGGCCAGCACCCCCGCCAGCATCACCAGCGCAGCGACGACGGCGGCACGGGGCAAACGGCGCATCCGTTATTCCTGCCCGTCCTTGGCGCCGTCGCCGTCGGTCGGCTTGGCGACCTGAAACAACTGGTCGGCCAGCGTGACCGGCTTGGGCGGCAGGGTAATCTCGCCGTGCTTGGCCTCGAACTGCGCGAGGTTGTCGCG
>JALONY010000411.1 GCA_025454715.1 Anaerolineae bacterium | reverse complement strand
CCCAATTGCCCCTTGCCACCGTCAATCAGCAACAGGTCGGGCAGCACCCGCCACGTGGCATCGCGGTCGTCCTTGCCGGGTGCGCTGACGGCGGGTTGGTCTTTGAGCGACTCGTAACGGGCGAACCGCCGCGTGAGCGCCTCGCGCATCGACTGGAAATCGTCGGGGCCATCGTGCTCGACCGTGCGGATGTTGAACTTGCGATACTCGCCCTTGGCCGGTGTGCCGCGCACGAACACCACGCGGCTGGCGACGATGGCCGTGCCCTGCGTGGTGCTGATGTCGTAACACTCGATGCGGTTGGGCGGCTCGCTCAGGCCGAGGGCGGTTTGTAGGTCGGCCAGCGCTTGCTCTTGCTTGGTCGTGTCGGCCTCCCATTGCGCCTTCATCATCCGCAGGGCTTCGCTGGCGTTCTCTTGCGCCATCCCGACCAAATCGACCTTGTTGCCGCGCTTGGGCACGGTGATGGTGACCTTCGCGCCGCTGCGCTTGTCGGACAGCCAGCGCTCGATGATGCGCGCCTCCTCGACCTCGTTGGGCAAGATAATCTCGCGGGGCACATCCTGCTTGTCGCTGTAGAACTGGGTCATGAACTGTTCCAGCATCTCGCTTTCGCTCTCGCCCTCGAAATGGTCGAGGCTGCGGCTGTCGCTCCCAATCAGCTTACCGTTGCGGATGAACAGGATTTGCACCACTGCGGCCTTGTCGTCGCGGGCGATGGCGATCACGTCGTGGTCGGTCATGGTGCGCTGGATTCGGCTCATCACGCCCTCGGAATGGCCGCTGAGCACGTCCATGAAGTCCTGAATCATGGCGCGGTACTGCGCCTGATTGACCTTGCCGACGCACGGCGCGGTACACAGCCCGATGTCGTCGAACAAGCACGAGCGCGGGTCTTTGCCGGTGATGGTGCGGTCGCAGGTCAGGTAGGGGAAGGCCTTTCGCAAGACGCGCAGGGTGTTTTGCACCGCCCACATCGCCGCGTAGGGGCCGAAATAGCGATGGCCGTCCTTTTGCACGCGGCGGGTGGTCTCGACCTTCGGGAACGGGTCGCCCCACGTCACGCGGATGTACGGGTAGCGCGCATCGTCCTTCATCATGATGTTGTAGCGCGGCTTGTGTTGCTTAATCAGCGTCTCTTCGAGGATGAGCGCCTGCACCTCGCTCTCGGTCACGATGATGTCGATATCGCGCACCAGCGAGCGCATCTTGAGGGTTTTGGGGGTGTGGTCGGCGTGCTTGGTGAAGTAGGACGACACGCGGTTTTTGAGGGCTTTGGCCTTGCCGACGTAGATGATTTTGCCGGTCTCGTCCTTCATCAGGTAACAGCCGGGCTTGAGCGGGAGCGTGCGTAAGATTTGCTTGATGTTTTCGGGGGTTTCGTAGGTCATGGGGAGCCGCTCCGCGCCGACTGGTGATTTTGTTCTATAGTGTAGCGCGTCGGCACGGGTTTGGGGAGGTTGGGGCGGGCGATGCGCCCAGCGGCCACCGGCAGTGAACGCCCCGTTTCATTTCAGGTTAGGCGTACACTATAATCAAACCCCAAGACAAAAACGGTACACTCTTAGGCATGTTTTTCTGACCACGAGGGACGGCGCTTCCGCATGAGCGACATTCACGGCATCTTGTTCAACGCACACATCATGTTCTCGGTCATCTTGGGGGCGTGGGCAACCGCCATCGCCGCCCGCAACCAAGCCATCTCGGGCAATTACTGGGGCGCGGTCGTCACCCAGTCGATTTTGGCCGGTGCGATTTTGCTGGTCGGGCTAATCTTGACCTTCACCGGCTCACGCCCGATTGACGGGCGCTTGGGCTTGTATTTCCTGTATATGGCGTGGCTGGTGGTGATTATGCCCGGCCTGTTCAGCATGTTGCGCGGGCGTGATGACCGCAGCGCGGCCTTCGCGTTCTTCAACGCGGGCGTCAGCCTGAGCATGGCGCAACGCGGCATCGTCGGGCCGTGGGTCATCCCACCGGTGGCCTAGCATGACCGCGCTGTGGCCGGACGTGCTAAGCACCGTCCTCACCGACTCATCGTTCATGGTGGTCGAGCGCGCCGCCGAGGCCGCCGAGCGGCTGGGGTTGCGCTTGGGCTTGGTAGGCGGCGCGGTGCGTGACGCCTTGCTGGGCGTCTCGACGCTCGACCTCGATTTCATCGTGAGGGCAAATCGACCGGCTTCGCCCCGTTCGGCACCGCCCAATGGGTGCCGCCCGAAAGCATCGGCCATCTCGAACACGTCGATTTCGCCGGTGCGCGCACCGAGCTGTACGCGCATTCGGGCGCGCTCCCGACCGTGCAGCCCGCCCAAATCGAGGACGACCTGCGGCGGCGTGATTTCACGGTCAACGCAATGGTCTTGATGCTGGCGCCCGCCCGCGAGCGCGGCCTGTTGATTGACCCGCACGACGGCCAAACCGACCTCGCCGACGGGGTCTTGCGCGTGCTGCACCCGCACAGCTTCGAGGACGACCCGACCCGCATCTTCCGCGGGGCGCGCCTCGCCGCCCGCTATGGCCTGCGCTTCGCCGACGAGACCGCCGACCTCATCCCCGAGGCATTGCCCGCCCTCGACGAGGTGTCGGGCGAGCGCGTGCGGACGGAACTGCGCCTCATCCTACGTGAGCCGAGCGCCGTTGCCGCCCTGCGCCTGCTGGACGATTTCGGCACCTTGCAAGCCATCGAGCCGTCCTTGGCCGTCACCCCCCACTTGGAGGACGACCTCGGGGCGGTGCACGCCCACCCCCCCGCCGACCTCGAGGCGGTGATGTGGTGCGCGTGGTTGTGCCGCCTCGACCCCGACGCCCACAAAGACCTCGCGGTGCGCCTCGCGTTCAACGCGCCGTTGGCCTCGGCGGTGCGCGCCGCCGCCAATTTGATGCACGCGCCCGCCCAAGCCGAGTCGGGGGTGGCCAGCACCGCTTACAAAGCCTTGCACGGCCTACCCCAAGCGACGTTGGAGATGGCGGCGCGGGTGGGCGGCCCCGCCCTGCGGCGCAACGCGAGCGCCTATCTATTGCAATGGCGCTATGTGCGCCCCGCCACCACCGGTGACACCTTGCGCCAGCGCGGGGTGCCCCCGGGGCCGCACTACAAGCGCATCCTCGAAACGTTGCGCGATGCGTGGCTGGACGGCGCGCTGGACACCGACGCCGACGAGGCCGCCTTGCTTGAGCGGTTGTTGGCCGAGCTTGCGTGAGGCGACCATGACCAGCGAAGACCGAGGTGAGGCGGTTCAACCCACCCTGCATACCTTGCGCGTGCCGGTCACCATCCGCGCCGCCCAGCGCGACGACCTGCCCAAGCTGGAATGGTACGGCACCTACGCCTACAGCCGCAATTTCATCCGCAATGCCTATGTCGAGCAAACCCATCAGCGCCGCTTGATGTTGGTGGCCGACCTGAACGGCTTTCCGGTCGGGCAGGTCTATCTTCAGTTCATCGCCAATAATCCGGTGGTGGCCGACGGCCACACCCGTGCCTATCTGTACGCCTTTCGGGTCATCGACCATCTGCGCGGGTGCGGCATCGGCACGTTGTTGATGCACCACGCCGAGGGGGCGGTGCGCCAGCGCGGGTTTCAGGTCTTGATGTTGCAAGTGGCCAAAGAAAACCCCGCCGCCCAGCGTTTGTATCACCGCTTGGGCTATGCCATCATCGGCGAAGACCCGGGCGATTGGTCGTATGTCGATCATCATGGGGTGGTGCAGCACGTCCACGAGCCGGTGTGGGTCATGCAAAAACCGCTTGCATGATGGGCGCGGGTGGGGTATGCTGAACATCAGAGTCACACGGGTCTTAACATAAACGACCCATCATCGTCCACGATCCCAGACCGTTCTGGGTAGGTAGTGAGTCAATGAGCGCACGTTCACAAGAGCCGGTCATCCGGCGCTGGTCGGGGGGGCAACACGCCTCGAAATCCGCGGTTGCCAAAATCCTCGAAAGCGAGGGGCTTCGCCCCTTTACGTGGGATAACCCACCCAATTTCGTCTACCCCGTCCGCACCCACGGCTACGTCAAAACCCTCGTCGTCCTCAGCGGCACCCTCGAAGTAATCTTCCCCGACCTCAACATCGCTCATCGCTTGGGTCAAGGTGACCGCATCGACATCCCGTCGGGGTTGCGCCACGGCGTGACGGTCGGCAAGCGCGGTGTGGGCTGTATGGAAGCCAACCGCACCGAGCGCGATAACCGCAAGCCCGACTCTGGGCGGCGGACGCAAGAGTTGCCGGTGGTCGAGCCCCCCAAGCGCCGCTGAGCGCATCTCACCGCCAGCGTTGGTACCCGAATAAAAAACCCGCCCTCACTGTTTCGGTGAGGGCGGGTTCGTTTTGGCGGTGGGTCGTGCGGCTTAGGCCATCACCGGCAGGGGGATGTCCTCGACCACCAAGTTTTCGGCGATGATCGACGAGC
>JALONY010000038.1 GCA_025454715.1 Anaerolineae bacterium | reverse complement strand
CGATTTTGTCCAACAAATGGGCAAAATTGGTATCGCCCTCGGGCTGGACGGCCTCTTGGAGCACGTTGAAGTGCAAAATCAGGGCGTCAGCGCCAATCAGCTCGACGGCGCGGCGGCATTGGTCGAGCCCATAGCCGTAGTTGAACTGTACGGCGCCGATGTTGGCGAACAGCAGCACATCGGGCGCAAGGGTGCGGATGTCATAAGACGCGGCCAAGGTCTCGTCTTCGATGGCGGCGCGCTGACTACCGACGCCGATGGCGAGCCCGTGAGCTTGGGCGGCCTCGGCCAGTGTGCGGTTGAGCTGGCTGGCGAGGCTGGCACCGCCGGTCATCGAGGAGATGAAAATCGGTGAGCGCAGGCGTTTCCCGAACAACTCGAGCGACAGATCGACCTCGGCAAGGTCAACTTCGGGGAGGGCATTGTGCAAGAAGCGGTAGCGCTCTAGGCCGGTCGTCAGGCGGGGGAATTGCACATCGCGCTCGAGGTTGATTTTGATGTGATCGACCTTGCGGCTCTCGGTCGTCGGGGGCGTAACTTGTGTCATCGAAGTGTGTTTCCTATACAGGTACGGGGCAATCGTACCGGCATTGGGGAAGGCTGTCAATAATCGCAGACTAGCGACTTGTGCGAATGTCGGTATAATCTCTGCCCGTATGTAACTTGGCACATACCCCTAGGCAGGCAGGAAGGGAATCATGGCAGATACGCAAGAAGTGACTAAGAAAGTGACGCAAATCGTCGTGGACTTGCTCGGCGTCGAGCCGGAGCGTGTCACATTGGACGCGCACTTTCGCGATGACCTCGAGGCCGACTCGCTCGACCTCGTCGAGCTGATCATGGAATTCGAGCGTCAGTTCGGTGGTGAGATTAAGGATGAGGACGCGCAGAAGATCGAGACGGTCGGCGCGGCCATCACCTACATCAGCGAGCGCATGTAATTAAGGCGCACGCGCTTATGAAAAAGGACGCCTTCGAGCGTCCTTTTTTGTTGCCTGACGGGTTGGGGGCACCTCAGCGGCGCAAGATACGGCTTAGGGTTGGGGCGATGAAAGCCAACGCACAGGCCGCCGCCACACCGCAAAACAGCCAAACGGTCATGGTATGTGGGATAGCTTTGATGGTCAGGTAGCCTGAAGCCACCTGAGCCGACTGCCAAGACCAGACCAGCACAAACAGCATCATCAGGGCGGCAACCGGCTGCCCGAAACGACGCCCAAGCGGGGAAAGCCCCAACACGACCAAGAACCCGCTGAGACCGGCGACCATGACCAACTGTTCATAATTGGAGTCTGGGCGCATCTCGGGGCGGATGAAGAACTCGACGGGCGGTAATAAGGCGATACTGCCCGCGATACCGACCAGCGCGGCGCACCACCACCCAACGCTGAACATCTGGCGAGGGAGCACCGCCACGCAACAGAAGACCAGCGCGTGAACCAGCCGGATATAGAACGGGGTGGTCATGGCGTTGGCACCGAACCGCACATCGGGGACGAGAGTCAGCCACTCGGCGAGGTCAAATGGCGAGAAGGTCAGCGCGGCGTTACCTGCCTCAAGCCATGGGCGGCTGAGCAGGAGGAGTGCCGCGACGACCAGACCGGCTTGGGCGCTTCTTTGCAGCTTTGGCCACAAGGTCGAGGGATTGGCTGATATGCTCATCTTCTTGTTTTTGCTCCATGAAATAATCGACCATGTAGGCACTGCGTCGTTGCCTGAGGGCGAGGGGTGCCGCAATACGCAGGTCGTCGAGGGTGGCATGATTGCGCCCTGCGGCGGCGGCATAGGCGCGTGCGGCCTCGAACATCACGTAATCGGCGCGGTGCGAGTCGATATCGAGTTGTTTGACCAAATCGAACCCGACGCGCAACACCGAATCGGGCATATCGACCTCACGCAGGCGGTCACGGGCAATCTGCACTTCATCGAGCGCCTCGGCGCTGACCATCTCCCATTGTTTGATGAAGGTGGTCGGGTTGAGCCGGTAGGCTTGCATCCGCTTGTAGACCTCATGCCGTTGAGTCGGATCGAACAAGCCGCGCACACCCACCCGTAAGCCGAAGCGATCCATAATTTGGGGGCGGAGCGCGCCCTCTTCCGGGTTCATACTGCCGACCAGTACGAAGCGTGAGCGATAGGTGCCGACCATCGGGCCACGCCGGACGCTGTAGGTTCCGGCAGCAGCAGCGTCTAGGATGGCGTCGATGATGGCATTGTCCAGCAGGTTTACCTCATCGACGTACAAGATATTGTTGTCGGCGCGTGCCAACAAACCGCGCTCCAGACGAATCTTGTTGCTTTGGACGGCGATACGCTCGTTAATGCCGCCAACCACGTCTTCGAGGCGAGCGGTCAATGGCAACTCGACCAGCTTCACGGCCTCATAATGCGAAATCGGCTTACCGGCCTTGTAGGCTTGATAGCAATCGGGGTAAAGCAACTCGGCTAGGGCGGGGTTGGACTCCATATCGGCGGGCAACGCGCCTTCCTCGCAATCGCTGACCTCGACGGCGGGGAGGATGGTCGTCAGGCTGCGAACGGCGGTGGTCTTGCCGGTGCCGCGTGGGCCAATCAGCAGGACGCCGCTGACAGCGGGGTTGATGACGGCCAGCAGTAAGGCGAGGCGCATTTCGTCTTGACCAACCAACGCCATAAAGGGAAACGGGCGATGCTCTGCGAGTCCTTGGTCTTCGGACGGCAAGCTGAGGATGGCCTTGGCGCTCCGTTGGTACAACAAGTCGAGAAGGGCGGAACGTTTGGTCGGGTCGCTCACAAGCCCTCCTCGGAACGGCGTTGCTTGCGCAGAGCTTGCCGTTGCTCGGCTTGGTCAGCGCGGCGGCGCTCTTCATCGGTGGTGTAGACCAAGGGGGTAACGGGGGCAGGCCGCCCCTCGGGGGAGAGGGCGACATAGACCAAATAGGCGCTGTTGGTGGTGGTCTCGGTGCCGGTCATCGGGTTCTCGGCTTTGACCTCGACGCGCACCTCGATGGACGTGCGCCCGACCCATGTGAGCTCGGCAGTGCAGGTGACCAGATTGCCGACCCGAATCGGTTCCAGAAACGTCATCGAGTCGATGACGATGGTCACGACCGGCATCCGTGCATGACGCGACGCCGCCAAAGCACCGGCTTCGTCCACCATCTTCATGATGACGCCGCCATGAACGTTGCCGTGTAGATTGGTGTCTTGTGGCCCCATAACGGTGCTGAGTACCACGCGAGAGTGAGCGATGGTTTTGCCTTGTTGGCTCATGAGGGGGCGTTGCCTTCCGGTGTGAACACTGTTCGTCGCACCGCCTATTTTAGACGATTATGGCAACCGCAAGAACCCTAGCGCATCAGGTCAAGCCATGAAAGACGGCGGCCAGCTCGGCGGCGCCGCGTGCCCATGTATGACGGGCGGCGTGGGCGACCCCCAACGGGATATGGGTGGCGCGCCAAGCCTCATCCGACATCGCTTTGATGAGCGCATGGGCGATTGATTCTGGCTGATATGGGTCGCATAACAGACCTGCCTCGCCAGCGGCCTCTGGTAATGACGACAAATCAGAGGTGACGACCGGCGTGCCGCACGCCATGGCCTCGAGGATCGGGAGGCCAAACCCCTCATAAAGCGAGGGCATGGCAAAGCAGGCAGCGTGGGCATACAGGTCTGGCAACAACGACTCGGGGACGTGGCCAAGAAAATGGACGTGCCCAGACACCTCCGGTTGTTGTGATGCGGCGAAAATCGGGGAATCCAACCAACCTTGCCCACCGGCAATCGCCAAATCGACCTCGAAACCTGCGCGGCGCACCAACGCCAAGGCTTGGATCAGACGTTGATAGTTCTTGCGAGGCTGTACCGTCCCGACGCTGAGGATATAAGGGCGTTGGAGTACCGGAAAGTGTTTTGTGAGGGTGGCGCGCTGGCGTGGGAGAACGCAAAAATGCGGCTCGACCCCGAAGGTCAGGCGGCTGATGCGCTCGATGGGCACCCCGTAGTATTCGGCCACATCGAGGCGAGTGGCCTCGGAATTCACCACCACATGCGCCGTGCGGCGGAGTGAGCGAGGGACGACCGCGTCGAGATAGGCCTTGAGGGGTGGCGCGGCTGCATCGGGCACACGGACATAAGACAAGTCGTGGATGAACAAGACGGTTCGCGATGTTTTGCTGGGGGGTAGAGCGAAGTCGGTGGCGAAAAAGACATCGCACGCGCCGCACAGCCATTCGACCGGCAACGGGATATGCAGCCGGTGCCAGAGGCGGGTGAGCCAGATGGGGGGGATGGGGGTGGTCACGTGTTTGGCTGTACCGGCACTAGGGAACTGGACAGGCTGTCCAGAGGCCGCCCACAGGGTATAGTCCAGATCGGGGTGGTTCATGAGCAACGCGCCGACCAAATTGCGGACGGCGCGCCCGACACCAGCCCCTTGGGCGGCGCTGGTGTAATCGATGGCGATGCGGGGCACGCTCATCGCTATTTTACGTCGTTGTACGTCCAATAGCGGTTGGCGAAGAAGTTCCAAAACATCACGATGACCATAGCGCCCATCTGGGCGATGAGCGTACCGAATTTATTGGCGGCCAACGGCCCCGGGACATAGCCCGGGCGCAAGATTTCGATGAAGGGCAGGGCGACCGGCAACAAGATTTGCCCGAGCGGGATGGCAGCCAGCGTGACCCAAATGAAGCGGAAGGTCAGGCCGATGGCGCTGACGATGATGAACATCCCCAATTGGCGTCGGAAGGTGCGGCTACGCGACTCGGGGTAGACCCAATAGCGCGTCCAGAAGAAGTTGCTGACGACCGCTACGGTCGAGGCGATGACGGCGGCGATGCCGGCCTCTGCGCCACGGGTAGGCGGCAAAATCGTCCATTGCAGCATGTAGACCAGCCCAAAATCGATGACGGCACCGGTGATGCCGACGATGGCGAAGCGTAAGAAACGCTCCATCTCTTTGGCACGGTCACCAAAGCGGCTGGCAATGGCGCGGATTGGGGCATCGAGCGGGGTACGCAGACCGGTCTTGGGGGTGTCGTCGGAGATAGGAGTCGCCGCGTTGGTTGTGGTCATGGGGATAATCTCTGGGGCTTCCATGTATGCTGATAGAGGAGGGCTGCAAGGCCGATGAGCGCCCCGACATGCAGAAACACGGTGTTCACATACAGGTGATCTGTCAAGCTGTGAACAGCGATGTAGCTCCACGTCCCTAGAAGACCAGCGGCTGCGGCAGAGGCGATGGGGTCTGGGTGGCGGCGTGCGCGCCACGTGATGAGGAAAATGATACCCCACATTCCCAGATAAGATGAGAATCCAATGATGCCAGTCTCAGCAAGAACATTCAAGTAGTAATTGTGGGCGTGACCGAGGGCGAAATCCCAGCCGAGCAATCGGGTTTGGGTGTAGGCGGCCTCATAATTGCCCAAACCAACCCCCGTCCATGGGGAGAGGCGCAACATCTCGACGGCGGCCTGCCAGTGGGCGAAACGCTCGATGGCCGCGTAATTTTCGGGCGTGACATCCACGCCGCGCACATCATTGGCGCTGATGAGGTCGGAGAAACTGCTGACCACGCGGTCGGTAATGCTGGCCGGTAAACGCCCGGACGCCCATAAGCCACCCACCCCAATCACGGCGACGGCCAACAGCATCAAACCATAGCGTAGCTTGCGCGGCAAGGCCACCACGGTGACGACCGCAGAGACCCCTAAGCCCAACCAAGCACCGCGGCTCCACGAGAACACGAGCGCGCTGGCCGTCACTATGGCGCACAGGCCGAAAAAGGTGGCTTGGACGAGGGCGAGGGTAGGCAGTTGGCGGGTAACACGCCATGCGCGGTATGCCCGAACCAGCGCCCCGACGGCAATCGCTCCCAGAAACGGGGTGAGGATACCCATGAACCCCCCGAATGGGTTGGGTTGCTCGAAGGTGCCGAAAGCGCGGAAATTGGCGGTGTTGATGGCGAAGTGATCGACACCACTGCCGCCGAAAAACACGTAAACACCGAGTATTGCGTTGGCTGCACCGGCCACGGCTAGACCATAGGCTACCCACTCCCAACGCCGCACGTGCAGGACGAACCAGACAAACAACAACGCAAACAGCCATTTCAGCCACTCGGACAGCCATGCGGTGGGAGATAGCGCAGTGACGAACGACAGCCCGCCACCCACGACGAACAAGCCGACAGCGATGACGGCGGGGGAGGCTTGCAGCGGCAAAAGCGGGGCGCGCCGCGCCAGCCGCTCGATGCCCCAACCTGCCAATGCAAGGCCAACGGCCATCAGCAACAGGTCGGAGGGTAAGACGGACGGGGCGCGAATATCGAGCAGGGCGCGCAACGGTGCGATGACCAGCGCCCAGACCAGCGCGGGCACGAGGCCGCTGACAATGCCAAGAGCCAGCACGCCAGCGCCCAAAGCGATGAGGGCGAGGGTAGGGGGGAGCGCCACAATCAGCACACCCGATAACACCGCGAGGGGCAACGCCCACGCGATAACGGGTAAAGTGCTATCGCGTCGCGCCATCATGCGAGGTCATCCCGCCCTTCATAATGGGCGATGGTACGGGTCAGGCCTTCGATGATGTCGATCCTCGGTTGCCAACCGAGTAGGTCGTGTGCGCGGCTGATGTCGGGGCGGCGCGTTTGCGGGTCATCCGAGATACGGAGGTCGGGCTTATACACGATGCCAGCGGGGTTATCGGTCAGTTGGTTGACGATATGAGCAAATTGCAAAATGGTGAACTCGGATGGGTTGCCGATGTTGACCGGCTGGACATGATCGGTCGAGGCGAGGCGAACGACCCCCTCGACGAGGTCATCGACATATTGGAAGCTGCGGGTTTGTTGGCCGTCGCCATAGATGGTCAATGGCTCGTGGTTGAGGGCTTGGCGGACGAAATTGGGGACGACGCGCCCATCGTTGAGGCGCATTCTCGGGCCATAAGTGTTGAAAATGCGCACGATGCGGGTGCGTAGGCCGTAGGTGCGATGATAGGCCATGACGGCGGCCTCGGCGTAGCGCTTGGCCTCGTCGTAGACGCTACGCACCCCAATCGGATTGACGTTACCGAAATACGTCTCGGGCTGAGGGTGCTGGAGCGGGTCGCCATAAACCTCGGATGTGGAGGCCAGCAGATAGACCGCATTGGTGCGGCGCGCCAGATCGAGGGTGTTATGGGTGCCGTAAGAACCGACCTTGAGGGTTTCGAGGGGGAGTTCGAGATAATCGATCGGGCTGGCGGGCGAAGCGAAATTGAGCACGACATCGAGCGGCTGGGTGATCTGTGACAACGGCTCGGTGATGTCGGCCTCAATCAGGGTAAAGCGGGGGTGTTGCGTGAGATGCGCGAGGTTAGCCGGTGTGCTGGTCACGAAATTATCGACCGCGATGACCTCATGACCGTCTTTTAGATAGCGTTCGCACAGGTGTGAGCCGATGAACCCCGCACCTCCAGCAATCAAGATACGCACGATGATGTCCCTTTACTCAGAAGATGATGACGCGGAAAGTGTACCATAGCGTGCGCGATGCTCCAGAGAGGCGATGAGCGCGAGCGTGGCGAAGAAGATGATGGCGAGGTCTATCACGAAGATGCTGTTATCGAGCAAACCATGCACGACGGTATCGACCAGCGCCCCGATGATGCCAAGCGTAGCGATGCGCCAAAACAAGCCGTGTGTGCTCCGGTACAGGCGATACAGGCTAGGGGGTATCAGGATGAGCCACGCCCCCAAGACGATGACGCCCGGGAGACCTAAGCGAACCCAAAAATCGAGCAGGATATTGTGGGGGTGCGAGAGATTGGGCTCAGGCCACGCATCGGGGTAGATGTAGGTGCCTCGGAAGGCGTACAAGAACTGATCGAGGCCGAGGCCGGTCAAAGGGCGGTCTTGGATGATTTGCAGAGCGCTTTGCATCACGCGCACACGGTAAAAGTTGGTGCCTTGCGAGAAATCGAGGGCGCGGGCAAAGCGCTCCGATTGGCTGGAGGCCAAGAGGAAGCCCAAGACGACCAAGACGGCGATGACGGCCACGCCCAACACGCCGCGCCGCCCCAACGCCAGCATCGAGACGATGGCGAGTGCGGCAGGGATACCGATGAAGACGCCGCCGACACTTTGGGTCAATAGCGCGGTGCCCCCCATCAGGCCGAAAATCATCAGGGCGATAACGCGCAAGCGCCTCGTTCGGACGAGCAAGAACGCCGCAAACGCAAACGGGATGACACGCCCAAGAAATAGCGCGAGGTTATTGGGGGAGCCATATACCCCGGCGAGACGACGCGAGGCGTCCTCGGCAGTGATGATGGCTTGATCGGTCAGGTATTGAAACAGCCCGATGACGCTGACGGCCACACCAGCGCCGACCAATGCCCACACCAGCCAACGGTGCTCGGCCTCGGTCGGGCGCATGGTGCGAAAGATGGCGTAAAACAGAACCGGCTCGATGAACAACGTCCTGAACTCGGTCAGGGCGGGGTCTGGGTAAGCCGACCACGTCAAGGCCAATGCCCCACAGCCGAGATAAGCCAACACCACGGCATCGAGTGGCTGCACGCTACGCCACCATGCAGGGATAGGGCGGCGTTGACGGCGCAACATGCCCCATGCCGCTAAACCCCGCAACACCCATGCCGCGCCGGTCAGCAGCAGGGTAATCTCGGCGATGGGAAAGGCAAACCGGTATAACTCGACGGGAAACAGGAAAAACGGGGCAAATGCAATCGTCAGGGCAAGGCCAAGCCCCAAACGGTGATAGATGCACCAGAATAAGACGACCAACGTGGCCAGCGTGACCAAGGTCGAGAGGTTGAGATAAGCGAGG
>JALONY010000037.1 GCA_025454715.1 Anaerolineae bacterium | reverse complement strand
TATATGTTCTTCCTCGAGTTCGGCGACTTCACGCTGATGGGCGCCTCGCCCGAGATGCTGGTGCGCTACGAGGACGGCATCGCCACCACCCGCCCGATTGCGGGCACCCGCCCGCGTGGCAAGACCGAGGCCGAGGACAAGGCGCTGGCCGCCGAGCTACTGGCCGACCCCAAAGAAATCGCCGAGCATGTCATGTTGGTCGATTTGGGGCGCAACGACATCGGGCGCGTCTCGCGCTATGGCACCGTCAAGGTGTCCGACATGATGCGCATCGAGCGCTATAGCCACGTCATGCACATCGTCAGCGACGTGGCCGGGCAGGTGCGCGATAACATGAGCGCGTTCGACCTGTTGCGGGCGTGCTTTCCGGCGGGCACGCTGAGCGGCGCGCCCAAGGTGCGCGCCATGCAAATCATCGAGGAGCTGGAGGGCTTGCGCCGCAGCTTTTATGGCGGGGCGGTCGGCTACTTCAGCTATGACGGGTCGATGGACATGTGCATCACCATCCGCGCCTTGCTGATGCAGGGCGATACCGTCACGCTACAGGCCGGTGCGGGCATCGTGGCCGATAGCGACCCGACCAGTGAGTATCACGAGTGTTTGAACAAGGCGCGTGCGGTCTCGGTCGCCATCCAATACGCCGAGCGCGGCCTGCTATAACCTGTATCCCGACAAGGAGACCCAATCATCATGACCGTCCAACGTGTGAGCTTCATCCGCCCGGGTGAGACCGACTGGAACGCCAATAACCGCTGGCAAGGCTGGCTGGACGTGCCGCTCAACCTGCACGGCAAGCGCCAAGCCGAGCGCCTCGCCAACTTCATGCGCAATATCGGCTTGCGCGCCGTGTATACCAGCGATTTGCGGCGCGCCGCCCAGACCGCCGACATCATCGCCGAGGCGTGCGGGGTGGAGGCCAAGCGTGACGAGCGCCTGCGCGAGCGCGCCATCGGGCGCTGGCAAGGGCTCTCCCGCGAGGAAGTGGCCAAGTGGTTCCCCGACCAGCACCAAGCCTATGAGACCGACAAGATGCATTACCGCATCCCTGACGGCGAGTCGTTGGCCGATGTGCAGCAGCGGGTGGTGGCCGCCTTCCACGCCATCGTGAACGAGGGCGCTGCCGAGACCATCGCCATCGTCAGCCATACCGTGACCATCCGCGTGTTGCTGGAGGCGGTGATTCAGGGGTATGACGCCCTGACCAACCACCCGCGCAACAGCAGCGTCACGACCATCCGCCGCACCGCCGCGGGCGGGTGGGAGATGGTCGTCTCGGACGACGTGCAGCACCTCGAAGGAATGCCTAGCCTGTCCTCGTTGGAGTAAGTTTGGCTTTGTGTGGAGGCCGATACCCCATGATCCTCGTCATCGACAATTACGACAGCTTTACCTATAACCTCGTCCAAGAGCTGGGCGAGCTGGGCGCAGAATTGCACGTCGTCCGCAACGACCAAATCACGCTGGACGACATCCGCCAGATGAACCCGTCGCACATCGTGATTTCGCCCGGGCCGGGCACGCCCGACGACAGCGGCGTGTCGCTGGAGGTCATCAAGACGTTTGGCCCGACCGTGCCTTTGTTGGGCGTGTGCCTCGGCCACCAGAGCATCGGGCAGGTGTTCGGCGGGGTGGTCAAGCGCGCCCCCAAGCTGATGCACGGCAAGACCAGCCGCATCACGCACAACGGCGAGGGGATTTTCGCCGGTTTGTCGCAAGACTTTCAGGCCACGCGCTACCACTCGCTGATTGTCGAGGCGGCCACCCTGCCCGATGTGTTGGAGGTGACGGCGCGCAGCGAGGACGGCGAAATCATGGGCTTGCGCCACAAGCAATACCCGATCGTCGGGGTGCAGTTTCACCCCGAGAGCATCCTGACCCCTGAGGGCATGACGATGCTGAAGAATTTCTTGGCCATGACACCGGTCAGCGAGCCGGTGACGGCCTGACCGCACGCAGACAGCGAAAGAAGGGTTCGACACCGTGGCACAGCGCAAAATCAGCCTGACCGGCATCAAGCCGTCGGGGACACCGCACATCGGCAATTACTTGGGCGCCATCAAGCCCGCCATCGACTTGTCGTTGGACTACAACGCCTACTATTTCTTGGCCGACTATCACGCCCTCAACACGATGCGCGATGCGGTCGCGTTCAAGAGCGCGGTCTACACCCTCGCCGCGACGTGGTTGGCGTGCGGCCTCGACCCTGAGCGGGTGATTTTTTACCGCCAGTCGGACGTGCCGGAGATTTTCGAGCTGACGTGGATTATCTCGACCGTGACGCCCAAGGGCTTGCTCAACCGCGCCCACGCTTATAAGGCGGCGGTCGATGCCAACGAGAACGCGGGCAACCTGCCCGACGACGGCGTGACGATGGGCTTGTACAACTATCCAGTGCTGATGGCCGCCGACATCTTGATTGCCGATGCCAACGTGGTGCCGGTCGGGCAAGACCAGCGCCAGCACATCGAGATTACCCGCGACATCGCCACCAGCTTCAACGCGGTGTTCGGGGAGACGCTGGTGGCGCCCGAGGCGCTCATCCGCGAGGACGTGGCGACGATTACCGGCCTCGACGGGCGCAAGATGAGCAAGAGCTATGGCAACGTGTTGCCGCTGATGGCCGACTCGAAAGAACTGCGGAAGGCAGTCATGAAAATCGTGACCGACAGCCGCCTGCCCGAAGAGCCCAAAGACCCCGACGCCGACAACGTCTACAACATCTTCAAGCATTTTGCCCCGCCCGAGCGCCTCGCCGAGGTGCGCCGGTTGTACGTCGAGGGCGAGACCGCCCAGCGCGTCTTGGGCAAGGTGCGCGCCGCCATCGGCAAGACGACCGTGGCCGTTCGGGCACGCTGAGGGGTAGGGGGAGCAACGATGAACGCAGCAGAAGCGCGCAAGATGGACATCCAGCGCGCCATCGACGTGATTGGGCGGTTCGGGCATTTGGGCGTCGGCGAGGCCGAGGCCGTCATGCAGCAAATCATGACCGGCGAGGCGACCGAGGCGCAAATCGGGGCGTACCTGATGGGCTTGCGGATGAAGGGCGAGACCCACGACGAAATCATGGGCAGCGCCAAGGCCATGCGCGCCAACTCGGAGAAGGTGCCGACCACGCACGACCCCCAAGCCTTGCTGGACACGTGCGGCACGGGCGGCGACCGCTCGGGCACGTTCAACATCAGCACGACGGTGGCGTTTGTGGCGGCAGGGGCGGGTGTGCCGGTGGCCAAGCACGGCAACCGCGCCGCCAGCAGCAAATGCGGCAGCGCCGACGTGTTGGCCGAGTTGGGCGTCAACCTCGATTTGACGCCCGCGCAGGTCGGCGCGTGCGTCGATTCGGTCGGCATCGGGTTCTTGTTCGCGGCCAAGCTGCACCCGGCCATGAAGCACGTGGTTGGCCCGCGCCGCCAGATGGCCGTCCGCACGATTTTCAACATCCTCGGCCCCCTCACCAACCCCGCCGGTGCGCGTTGCCAATTGATGGGGGTGTTCGCGCCGGACTTGACCGGTTTGTTAGCGCGGGTGCTGGGCAGCCTCGGCAGCAAGAGCGCGATGGTGGTGTCGGGCTACGGCGGCGTGGATGAGCTGACCACGACCGGCCCCAACACCATCAGCCACTATTACGAGGGCGACGTGCACACCTATGAGCTCGACCCGCTCAAGCTCGGCTTCAAAGGTGCGACCATCCACGACCTGTTGGGCGGCGACGCGCCGGAGAATGCGCGCATCTTGCGCGGCATCCTGAGCGGCGAGGTGCGCGATGCCAAGCGCGATGTGGTGGTGCTCAACGCGGCGGCGGCCTTGATGGCGGTGGGCAAGACCGACGACTTGACCGAAGGCTTGGCGCTGTCCGCGCAATCGATCGAGAGCGGGGCGGCGCTGGCCAAGCTGGACGCCCTGATTGCGTGTTCGCAGGGGATGAAGGCATGAGCCTGCCGTCGTTCGTCAAGACCGGCTCGGTATTGGACGACATCCTGACCCACAAGCAGGGCGAGGTCGAGCGCGTGCGCGCCGCGTTGCCCGCCCTGCGCGCCGAGGCCGAGGCCAACCCGCCCGCCCGCGATTTCATCGCCGCCCTGCACCGCCCGACCGTGGCGCTCATCGCCGAGGTCAAGAAGGCGTCGCCCTCGAAGGGGGTGCTGGTGGCCGATTTCGACCCGTTGCGGATTGGGCGCGCCTATGCCGACCACGGTGCGGCCTGCATCTCGGTCTTGGTCGATGAGCGGTTTTTTCAAGGCCACATCGACTATCTGCGGGCGGTGCGCGCTCATGTCGCCGTGCCGGTCTTGTTCAAAGAGTTCGTGTTGGACGCGGCGCAGGTCTGGCAGGCGCGGGCGGCCAACGCCGACGCCGTGCTGTTGATTGTCGGGGCATTGGACGACGCGCAACTGGCCGACCTGCACGCCCACGTGACCGGTTTGGGGATGGCGGCGCTGGTCGAGGTGCACGACGAGGCCGAGATGGCGCGGGCGGTGCGCTTGGGCGCGCCGTTGATTGGCGTGAACAACCGTGACCTGAAGACGTTCCGCGAGGACATCGGGACGACCGAACGGCTGGCCGCGATGGTCGGGGCGGGGGTGACGTTGGTGGCCGAAAGCGCCATCCGCTCGCCGGACGACGTGGCGCGGATGGGGCGCGGTGGGGCGCACGCGGTCTTGGTCGGGGAGGGGCTGGTGAAATCGCCCGACTTGGCCGAGGCGGTGCGCGCCTATGGCAGCCAAGCGCGTGAGGCCAGCCGATGAGCGTGATGGTCAAGATTTGCGGGGTGACGACGCCCGAAGACGCGCTGTTTGCCGCGCAGGCGGGCGCCGATATGCTCGGGCTGAACTTTTACCCGAAGTCGAAGCGCTACGTGACGCCGGCTCAGGCGGCGGGGTTGGTCGCGGCGGTGCGCGGGGTGCTGGGCGAGGCCGCGCCGTTGATGGTCGGGGTGTTCGTCAACGCCACGGTCGGCGACATCAGCGAGACAGTGCATACGGTCGGCCTCGATGCGGTGCAGCTCAGCGGCGATGAGTCGGGGGCGGTGGTGCGCGAGTTGCGCGGGGTGGCGTTCAAGGCGTTGCGCCCGCCCAGCGCGCAGATGGCCGCGCTCGACCTCGACGAGTTCGCGCCGACCTTCCCGACCGACCCGCGCCTGCCGTCCACGTTGCTGGACGCCAGCGTGCCCGGCGAGTATGGGGGGACGGGCGTGGCCGCCGAGGTCGAATTGGCGCGCTGGGTGCGCCAGAGCGTGCCGCGCCTGATGCTGGCCGGTGGCCTGACGCCCGACACGGTGGCCGAGCGAGTCGCCCTCGTTCAGCCGTGGGGCGTCGATGTCGCCAGCGGCGTCGAGGGAGAGCAAGCGGGGCGCAAAGACCCCGATAAAGTGGTGCGGTTCATCCGCCAAGCCAAAGGACAGTGAGGAGATTTATCGTATGCAGCCCTACATCCAAGCCAACAGCACCAACGTCCCCGACGAGCGTGGTTATTATGGCGAGTTCGGCGGGCGGTTCGTCCCCGAAACGCTGGTGCCCGCCCTCGACGAGATGACCGCCGCGTATTTCGAGGCGATGAGCGACCCCGCGTTTCAGGCGGAGCTGTCGCATTTGCAGGCCACCTACACCGGTCGCCCGACCCCGCTGACCTACGCCAAGCGCCTGAGTGAGCGCTTGGGCGGCGCGCAAATCTACCTGAAGCGCGAGGACTTGGCGCACACCGGCGCGCACAAAATCAACAACGCGCTGGGGCAAGCCTTGCTGGCCAAGCGCATGGGCAAGCAGCGCGTGGTGGCCGAGACCGGCGCGGGGCAACACGGCGTCGCCAGCGCCACCGTGTCGGCCTTGCTCGGCCTCGATTGCCACGTGTACATGGGCAGTGTCGATATTGCCCGCCAGCAACCCAACGTCTTGCGGATGAAATTGCTGGGCGCGGAGGTGTTGCCGGTCGAGAGCGGCACCAAGACGCTCAAGGACGCGGTCAACGAGGCCATCCGCGACTGGGTGACCAACGTCCGCGACACGTTTTACCTGTTGGGGTCGGCGCTGGGGCCGCACCCGTACCCGCTGATGGTGCGCGACTTCCAGAGCGTGATTGGCACCGAGGCGCGCCGCCAAATCCTCGAGCAGGCCGGGCGCTTGCCGGATGTGTGCGTGGCGTGCGTGGGCGGCGGCAGCAACGCCATCGGCTTGTTCCACGCCTTCCGTGATGATGCCGATGTCGAACTGATTGGGGTGGAGGCCGGTGGGCACGGCATCGCCGGTGGCGAACACGCCGCCCGCTTCGCCGACCCGAACATCGGTCGCCCGGGCATCTTGCAAGGGGCGCGCTCGTTCGTCATGCAGACGCCCGCTGGGCAGGTCGTCAACACGCACAGCATCTCGGCAGGGCTGGACTATGCCAGCGTCGGCCCCGAGCACGCCTTCTTGCGCCAAAACGAGCGCGCCCACTACACCTACGCCACCGACGAGGAAGCGTTGGCCGCGCTCCAGACCCTCAGCCGCACCGAGGGCATCATCCCCGCGCTGGAAAGCTCACACGCGGTGGCCGAGGCGCTCAAGCTGGCACCCACGATGCCCAAGTCGTCGATTTTGCTGATTAACCTGTCGGGGCGGGGCGATAAAGACCTCGATACCGTCATGCGTGAGCTGAAGATTGACTAGCGAGGGCGCGCCGATGATTGCCGAAGCCGCTTCTGCGCTGTTGGTCAATGCCGCCGGTCAGGTGTTGTTGCAACTGCGCGACGACAAGCCCGATTTGCCGTTTGCGGGGATGTGGACGTTGTTCGGCGGCGCGGTCGAGGACGGCGAGACGCACGCGCAAGCCGTCCACCGCGAGGTGGAGGAAGAGCTTGGGCTGACCGGCCTGACCTTGCGCCATTGGTGGGTGCAGGAGCGCCCGATGCCCAACCATCCCGACATCACCGTGCACAATCACGTGTACGTCGGGCGGCTGACGGTTGACCCGACCACGCTGACGCTGGGCGAGGGGCAGGGCATGGCTTTGTTCGACCGTGCGGCGGCGGAGCACCTCGAGCTGGCCTTTGGCCAACACGTGGTGATGCGCCGGTTTTATCATGACCTAGACGCGGGGACACTGGAGATTCCTGAACCATGAGCGAGACGACTGTGCGAGACGTGACCGGGCAAGCCGCGATTGCGGCCATGTTCGAGCGTACCAAAGCGGAAGGGCGGGCGGCCTTCTTGCCGTTCGCGATGATGGGCTACCCGACACTGGCCGAGTCGATCGACGCGGTGGAGGCGATGAGCAAGCTGGGCGTGGACGGGTTCGAGATTGGCGTGCCGTTCAGCGACCCGCTGGCCGATGGGCCGGTGATTCAGCACGCTTCACAGACCGCGTTGGAGAACGGCGTGACGGTCGAGGCCGGCCTCGAGGCGATTCGCGAGTTGCGGCGGCGCGGGGTGGCTCAGCCGATGTTGCTGTTCAGCTACATCAACCCACTGCTGGCGTATGGCACCGACCGGCTGGCGGCGGAGTTGCTGGCTGCGGGCGGTGACGGGTTGATTTGCCCCGACCTGCCGCCCGAAGAGGCGCACTGGTTCGACGCGCTGGGAAAACATGGCCTCGCGCTGGTGTTCTTTGCCGCCCCGACCAGCACCGACGCCCGCTTGGCGTTGGTCGGGCAGAAGGCGACCGGCTTCATCTACGTGGTGAGCGTGACCGGCACGACCGGTGCCCGCCGCGAGCTGCCGCCCGACCTGACCGAGTATGCGGCGCGCCTGCGCGAGCGGATTGACCTGCCGCTGGTGATGGGGTTCGGCATCAGCACGCCGGAGCAAGCCGCGCAGGTCTCGAAGGTGATGGACGGTTTCATCGTCGCCAGCGCGTTGATTCGGGTGGCACCCGAGGGGGTGCAGGCGGTGGCCAAGCTGGCGGGTACGATTCGCGCCGCGCTGTGATTTGGCCGAATAACCGCCAAGCCTGACGTTGGTTTGGCCGAATGAACGTCGGAGTTTGAAGGAGTTGGCGCACATCCCTTGCCGAGTACCCCCTCCCCGCGTTATGCTTTGAGGCATCCGAAGTCTCCTCATGAGAGGTCGTTTGTCGCGTGGTCTCGTTCGCGTCTTTCTATGCCGTGTATTACCGTTTTCAAGGCCATAGATGGGCGTTTGGGGCGTTGACTGCTGCGCGGCACACGACATGAGGTTCGGTCGGACGCCGCGACCTGAAGAAGGTGCAGAGCATGACGCTCTGCACCTTTTTTGTTGCAGGGGCGGCGGGGTATCGGGGCAATCGGAAGGGATGGACGACGATGAGTGGGGTTATGCGGGTGCGCGGGGTGCGCGGCGCGACGACGGCCAGCGACAACACGCCGGAGGCGATTAGCGAGTGCGTGATGGAGTTGATGACCGAGCTGTTGCGGGTCAACGCCATCGACCAAGAGGATATCGCGAGTGTGTTCTTCACCAGCACGCCCGACCTGAATGCGGCGTTTCCGGCGATTGGTGCGCGGCGGGTCGGGTTTGCCAACGTGCCGCTACTGGGCATGATCGAGGTGGACGTGCCGAATGCGCCCAAGCGCTGCATTCGGGTGCTGATCCAATGGAACACCGAAAAACGCTTGGACGACATCGTCCATGTGTATTTGCGCGGGGCAACGGTGCTACGTCCCGATTTCGTCAGCAAGCACGCCGAAAAGGCCGACTCGTAAGGCGAGGCGGGCAGGTTAGGGGATTATGGGCTTTAGCTCACAGCAAACGGTCATCGTCGGGTTGGGGTTGATGGGGGCGTCGCTGGCGCTGGCGTTGCGCCCGCACGTGGCGCATTTGGTGGCGGTCGAGCCCGACGCGCCCAGCCGCCAGAAGGCGGTCGAGCGCGGGGTGGTGGACGAGGCGACCGACGACTTGCGGATGGCGGTCAAGCGCGCCGACACGGTGATTTTGTGCGCGCCGGTGCGGGTGATTCTGTCGATGGTACGCGATAAAATAGGGGCGTGGTTGCGCTCCAACACGTTGCTGATCGACATCGGCAGCACCAAGCAAGACATCTGCGAGGCGATGGGCAAACTGCCGATCGGCATTCAGGCGGTGGGCGGCCACCCGATGACCGGCAAGGAGGTCAGCGGGCTAGACGCCGCCGACCCGTTCTTGTATGCCAACCGCCCGTGGGTGATTTGCCCGACCCGCCGCACCACTCCAGCGGCGCGGGGGCGGGCATTGGCGCTCATCGAGGCGGTCGGGGCGTTGCCGGTCGAGATGGAGGCCGAGCGCCACGATAAGGTGGTGGCGGCCATCAGCCACGTGCCGTACCTGCTGAGCGCGTCGCTGGTGGCGACGGTGCGCCGCTTTGCCGAGGATGACCCCAGCGTGTGGGACTTGGCGGCGGGCGGCTTCCGCGATACCTCGCGCTTGGCGGGGCAGGACATCAAGATGATGAGCGACATCCTCGGCACCAACACGCAGGCGGTCGCGACCTTGTTGGCCATGTTCCGCGTGCAGTTGGCGCTGTTGGAGACGATGTTGATTTCGAGAGACGAGAGCCACCTCGTCGATGCGCTGACCCCGATTCGCGAGGCGCGCACGGCGTGGTATGGCCAATACGAGAGGCGGATGAACGGCAATGGCAAACATCGATAAGCGTTGGCGGGTGCGCGCAGGCGCGCCGCTACAAGGCACCACGCCCGTCCCGGGCGATAAATCCCTGTCGCACCGCGCCGTGATGTTCGGGGCATTGGCGCACGGCGTCAGCCACGTGCGCGGCTGGCTGGCGGCGGGCGATACCGAGGCGTCGCTGGCCAGCATCCGGCGCTTGGGCGTCAAGATTGACCGGCACGACCTGAACACGCTGACCATCCACGGCGGGGCGCTGCACAAGCCCGACTCGCCGCTCGACCTCGTGAACGCGGGGACGGGCATCCGCTTGCTGGCGGGCATCATGGTCGGGCAGCCGTTCGCGTCGGTCTTGGACGGCAGCACGCAACTGCGCCGCCGCCCGATGAAGCGCATCATCGAACCGCTGACGCGCATGGGCGCCAACATCGCCGCGGTCGAGGGCAAAGCCCCGCTCACCATCACGCCCGCCGCGCTGAAGGGCATCCATTACGAGATGCCGATGGCGTCGGCACAGGTCAAGAGCGCGGTGCTGCTGGCCGGCTTGTTCGCCGAGGGTGAGACGGTGGTGACCCAGCCCGGGCCCGCCCGTGACCACACCGAGCGGATGTTGACCGCGATGGGTGCCGATTTGCAAGTCGAGGGCAACGTGACGCGGGTTCGGGCGGGTGGGTTGCTCAAGCCGTTCGATACGACCGTGCCGGGCGATGCGTCGTCCGCCGCGTTCGTCATCGTGGCGGCCACGCTGGTGCCCGGTAGCGATGTGACGCTGACCGGCGTCAACCTGAACGAGACGCGCACCGGCATCATCGACGTGTTGCAGGGCATGGGTGCGGACATCACCGTGACCGAGACCGGCCTCGAGGCCGGTGAGCCGGTCGGGACGGTGCGAATCAAGCACGCCAAGCTCAAGGCCGCCGAGGTCGGTGGTGAGGTGGTGGTGCGGATGATTGACGAGTTTCCGGTCTTCATGGTGGCCGCGTTGCACGCCGAGGGCGAGACGGTGGTGCGCGACGCCGAGGAACTGCGCGTGAAGGAGACCGACCGCATCGCGGTGATGGCCGGTGAACTGCGCAAGCTGGGCGCGCAAGTGACCGAGACCAGCGACGGCTTCCGCATCGTGGGCGGGCAAACCCTGACCGGCGCGGTGACCGACGGGCACGACGACCACCGCATCGCGATGAGCATGGCGGTGGCCGGTTTGGTGGCCTCGGGCGAGACGACCGTCTTGGATGCCGCGTGCGCCGCCGACTCGTTCCCGGGCTTCGCCAAAATCATGGCGCACCTCAAGGCCGACATCACCGAGTACGAGCCGGAGGCGTCATGACGCAGCGCGTCGGCATCATCGGGTGGCCGTTGACCACCACGTTTAGCCCCGCCATGCACAATGCCGCGTTTCGGGCGTTGGGCATGGATTGGCTGTACGACAAGATGGCCATCCCGCCCGACATCGTGCGCTTGGGCATCCTCGAGCCGCAACGCCACGGCTATATCGGCCTGAACGTGACCATCCCGCACAAAGAGGAGGCCATGCGCTACGTCGTGCCCGACACGCTGGCGCAATGGGTCGGGGCGGTCAACACGATTGACCTGCGGACGATGATGGGCACCAATACCGATGTGGCGGGCGTGATGGACGACCTGAGCGCGCACGGGGTGGCGGTCGCTGGCCAGCGGGTATTGGTGTTGGGGGCGGGCGGTGCGGCGCGGGCGGCGGTGGTCGGATTGGCGCAGGCGGGCGCGCAGGTGGTGGTGGTCAACCGCAGCCTCGAGCGGGCGCGGGCGATGCTGGCCAACCTGTCGCTGATGAACCCGCGCCTGAGCGCCGACGCCCAAACCCTTGACGAAGCGGCGGAGCAGGGCGGGTTTTCGCTCATCGTCAACGCCACGCCGGTCGGGATGCACCCGGACGTGGACGAGTCGCCGTGGGTGAACGGTGTGCCGTTCCCGCACGGGGTGACGGTCTACGACATGATTTACCGCCCTGCCCAAACCCGCCTGATGCGCCAAGCCGAGCAGCACGGTGGGCGCGGAATCGGTGGCTTGGGCATGTTGGTGCGGCAGGGGGCGGCGGCGTTCAAGATTTGGACGGGCGTGGACGCGCCGGTCGAGGTGATGTTCGAGGCCGCCCGCGCCGAATTGGCGCA
>JALONY010000036.1 GCA_025454715.1 Anaerolineae bacterium | reverse complement strand
CCGCGTGCAAGATGACGTGAGCTTGGGGCGCGCTTCGGGCGCCACCGGCACCCCGACCATTTTGTATCGCCTGAACGAGGGCACCCCGTTGCCGGTCAGTGACCGCAGCTTCACCGGCCTCTCGACCTTGGTCGATACGCTGAGCGCCGCGCAGTAACCCGCCCGATGCGTACCGTGGCGTGGGCGGACGGCGTCGTCCGCATGATTGACCAAAAACGCATCCCGTGGGCGCTGGAGGTCGTGGACTTGCCCGACCACCACGCCGTGGCCGCCGCCATCGCCGATATGACGGTGCGCGGTGCGCCCGCCATCGGCGCGGCAGCCGCCTTCGGGGTCGCGCTGGCCGCCCACACCAGTTCGGCAACCGACCTCGCCACCCTGCGCGCCGAATTGCGCGCCGCCGCCCAAACCCTCAAGGAGTCCCGCCCGACGGCGGTCAACCTCGCGTGGGCGGTCGATAAGATGATGGCGCTGGCCGCCCAAGACGGCTACGCCTCGGCGCAAGCCCTACGCGACGCCTTGCGCGAGGCCGCCCAGCGCATCGCCGATGACGATGTGCACATCAACCAGCGCATGGGCGCGCACGGCCAAGCCCTGATCCAAGACGGCGACACCGTGCTGCACCATTGCAACACCGGCGCGCTGGCCACGGTCGATTACGGCACGGCGCTGGGCGTCATCCGCGCCGCGCACGAGGCCGGCAAGCGCTTCCACGTCTTGCTCGACGAGACCCGCCCGCGCTTGCAAGGCTCACGGCTGAGCGCGTGGGAGCTGGAGCAACTGGGCGTGTCTTACGACATCCTGCCCGACACCGCCGCCGGATATTACATGCAGCGCGGCGAGGTCAAGCTGGTGCTGGTTGGCGCTGACCGCGTGGCCAGCAATGGCGATTTCGCCAACAAAATCGGCACCTACCAAATTGCGGTGCTGGCCAAAGAGAACGGCATCCCGTTCTACACCGTCGCCCCGACCTCCACGGTTGACCTGAACATCGCCAGCGGAGCCGACATCCCGATCGAGGAGCGCGACCCCGCCGAGGTCACCACCCCCTACGGCAACGCGCTCGTCCCGGCGCACTTCAAGGCGCGCAACCCCGCCTTCGATGTCACGCCCCACCGCTACCTGTCGGGCATCGTGACCGAGAACGGCATTGCGCGCCCCGCCTTTACCGAGTCGTTGCGGCGCGCCCTCGCGGGTGAGGCGCTATAGCGCCCACACCGTGACGAGGTTGGGGTAGTCCCAACGCGCCACGCGCACCACCCGCAAGCGCCCCTCGCGCCGCCGCACGCACACCACATACGGCAACCGCTCGTACAAGCGCAACGCCCGCTCATCACCACCCGATTGGTCGGGGTCGGCGCGGCGCGCCAACATGCCCAACGCAGGGGCGAGGCGCTTGGCCTCGGTCGTCCCCCGAAAGCTCCACATCTGACGGGCGGGCGGCGCTTCGCCCACCAACGGCGCAATCGCCGCAGGGTCATCGGCGCGCACCTCGTCCAAAATCAACAGCTTGGGCTGGCGCGCCACCGCCTCGCCAATCCGTTGCCCAAACCCGATTCCGGCCTCATCGCCCAGCGGCCAGCGCGGCAACAACCGCTCGACCCCTTCCGGCAAGGCCAGCTCGCCCGCCCGCTCGACCGCAATCGCGCCGGTCAGGTCAGCCGCCCGCGCCATCGCGCCCAATAGGCTGGTTTTGCCCGACTCGGCATCGCCCACCACCAACACCCCCGCCTCACCCGCGGCGATGTCGCGCAACAGCGCCAGTGCCTCCGGCGAGTCGGTGAAGTCGTCCAAAGTCGGCGGGGTCAGCGGGTGCAGCCGAAAATCGACGCTCAGGAAGGCAGACACCGGCGGCGTGACGAAGTTGGCGCACACCCGCCGCCCCTCATAGGTCATCCCGATTTCATAGTACGGCAATTCGGGGCGAATCTCGGCGCGGGCGTCGCGCAGGATGCGCCTGAAGATGCGCTCGAGGTGGATGATGTCGTCGAACACCGGCGGCTGGGGCATGAGGTCGGCGTGGCCATAGCGCACCGCCAATTTATCGGTGCCCTCCAGCGCAACGGTCGTCACGCTCGGGTCGGAGAAATAACGCTCTAGGCCGCCATAACCGAACACCTCGCCGAAGGCCGCTTGGATGACGCTGGCCAGCTCCTCGTTGGTCAAGACGACCGACTCGACCCCGACCACGTACAAGACCGATTCGCGCACCAGCTTCAGGCGGTCGCCACGGGTGACGGCCTCGCGCAAGGCAGGCGAGTCGCCCTCGTGCTCGGCCTCGAATTGGTCGGCCACCCGCTCGACCAACGCGGCCAACGAAATCTGGCGCGTCCCGCGGCGGCTGGGGAACATCTGCGCCCCACGCGCCCACGCGCCCTCATCGGGCGGCTCGGGGGTGGGGAGACTCTCGGGCGTCACGTCATCGGTCATCACAGCACCCCCAAATCAACCGGCTGCAAGTCGGGGTTGACGCCCGCCCGCCGCCCAATCTTGGCCACGTCCGCCCACTGCCCGCCCAGCTTGGCGCGCACCACATCCATCGTAAAATCGGTGCCGGTCGCCTTGTCATTGGCCAGCAACGACGACCCCACCCCGTACACATCGACCGGCACGCGCTCGCGCTCGAACCGCTCGACCCGCTCACGGTTGAAGCCGCCCGTGACCACGATTTGCACCCGTCGGCAATAGGCTTGCGCCTCGGCAGCAGCCGCGCCCGCCTCGTTCCAGCGCTCCCATGCCCCGTCCAGCGCCCGCCGCATCGCCCGCACCAGCGACGGGCTGACGCCCTTGTCGGCAGGGTCGGACAACGACGCATCCAACAGGTTGCCCGCCGTGTCCAGCCGCACCCCGTTCAGCGTCCACTGGCGCATACTGTGTTGGTCGCCCCCTTGCCACGCCGCCTTGTAGTGAGGCCAATAGGCGTCGAGGGTCGCCAGCGCGTCACGGATGGCGTCGTTGTTGAAGTCGGCCAAAACGATGCGCGGGGTGTCGGTGTCCAGCTCACGGGCGACCGCCAGCATCGCCGCCGCCGTGTCGCCCAAGAAGGCGGCAATCAAGGCGTGCGGGATGGTGCCGCCGCCGCGCCCGCCCCACCACGCGCCTTGCGCGTCGGTGCTGACCCGCGCCACCGTTTGCCGCCCCGTCTCATGGTTATAGCGTTGCACCGCCAGCCAATAGGCATAGCCGTCACTGGCCTGCACGTCCGGCAGGTCGAAACGGGCTGGGAAGAACAAGATGGGCTTGCCGTCCGAGACGCGCAAGACCTCCAGCACGTTGGTGGCCACGCGGCTGATGCGCGTCAGCACGCCCAGCATCGGCGTCTCCAGCAGGGCAAAATCGCGGTATTTCCCGCGGATTTTCAAGACCGGTTGCACGGTCTCGGGCTGGCCGTCATACGCGGTCAGCACGCCGTCGTGCACCGCCTCGACCTCCAAACCCGCCCATGCGTCCCAGCGCGTGGCGTGGCGTACCATCGCCAGCGCCGCGTCCACCCCACCCACCAGCGCCCACGGGCTGCGCCGGTTAAAAATTTGCGCCTCCACCACCACATCGCCGACCAGCTCGTCGGCGTATCCGGCGGGCATCGGCTTGGCGGGCGTCACCTGCCCGTAGCGCAAGCTACGCTTGAACGCGCCGACCAAGACGCGCTCGACATTGGCGAAATACTTGTCCGAATAGTCCCCCCGCCTCAGGCCATCGATGGGCAGGTGCATCACGTTTTGGGTCAACCGCTTGCCGTCAAACAGCGTCATCGGGGCATGTCCCTTTCAGGCATTTTTAGTCATGCAAGTCCTCGCATTCCCGATTATAATGCCTCTGTTTTGCATATCGTTAGAAACGCGGGTACTCCATGTCTGTTATCCTCACCGGCTCCATCGCTTACGACTACCTGATGCGCTTCCCGGGCCGGTTCGTCGAACATATCATCACCGAGGATTTGCATCAGGTCAGCCTGAGCTTCTTGGTCGATGAAATGACCCGTCACTGGGGCGGCGTCGCCGCCAACATCTCGTTTACGCTGGCCATGCTGGGCGCCAAGCCCAAGCTGTTCGGCACCGTCGGGCGCGATTTCGGCGAGTACCGGCGTTGGCTGGAGTCGCGGGGGGTCGATTGCTCGCTGGTGCAGCAAATCGATCAGGTGTTCACCGCCTCGTTCTTCGCCAATACCGACCTCGACAACAACCAAATCGCGTCGTTTTATGCCGGTGCGATGGCCTACGCCAGCCAATACCGCCTGACCGATGTCCACCCCGACAAGCCCGATTGGGTGGTGGTCTCGCCCAATGACCCCAAGGCCATGAGCAACCTGTGCGCCGAGGCACGCGCCAGCGGTGCCCGCCTGATTTATGACCCCAGCCAGCAGGTGCCGCGCCTGAGCGGTGAAGAGCTGTCGCAAGACATCGACGGCGCCTACGCGATGGTCGTCAACGCCTACGAGGCCAGCATCATCAGCAAGAAGACCGGCCTCTCGCTAGAAGACCTGCGCGCCAAGCTGCCGGTCTTGGTCATCACCAAGGGCAAGCACGGCGCCACCATCTACCACGGCGACACCCATGAGGGGCCTCATCCGCGGGCTGATGTCGGGCTGGCCGCTGCGCTTGTGCGGGTTGGTCGGGTCGCTGTGCGCCACCTACGTGCTAGAGCAGGTCGGCACCCAAAGCCACGACTTCACCCGCAGCGAGTTCGTCGAGCGCTTCCGCGGCACCTACGACGACGAGGGCTATCTGGACGAACTGCTGCATTCCGCAAACGCGGACTAGCCCAACGGCCTTTCGTCTTCTACTATCAACCCCATCCATCCCCCTACCGATTTTCACACGGAGTACTCAGACAACCCTATGACCATTCAACAATACGACGTTAAGGACTTGGCACAAGCCGAGGGTGGCCGCTACCGCATCCAGTGGGCAGAGCTGGAGATGCCGGTGTTGCGCGCCATCCGCGAGCGCTTCGAGCGCGAGAAGCCCCTGAAGGGCATCCGCATCTCGGCCTGCTTGCACGTCACGACCGAGACGGCCAACCTCGTCAAGACGCTGGCCGCCGCCGGTGCCGACATCGTGCTGGTCGCCAGCAACCCGCTCTCGACCCAAGACGACGTGGCCGCCTCGCTGGTCGTCCACGACGAAATCCCGGTCTACGCCATCAAGGGTGAAGACCGCGACACCTACTTCAGCCACATCACCGCCGCGCTCGACCACCGCCCGCAAATCACCATGGACGACGGGTGCGACCTCGTGAGCGAAATCCACAAGAACCGCCGCGAGTTGCTGGCCGACATCGTCGGCGGCACCGAGGAGACCACCACCGGCGTCATCCGCCTGCGCGCCATGGCCAAGGACGGCGCGCTGATGTTCCCGGTGCTGGCCGTCAACGACAGCGACACCAAGCACTTGTTCGATAACCGCTACGGCACCGGCCAAAGCACCATCGACGGCATCGTGCGCGCCACCAACATCCTGCTGGCCGGTCGGACGGTGGTGGTGGCTGGCTACGGCTGGTGCAGCCGCGGCATCGCCAGCCGCGCCCAAGGCATGGGCGCCAACGTCATCGTGACCGAAATCGACCCGATGCGCGCCCTCGAGGCCGTGATGGACGGCTTCCGCGTCATGCCGATGGGCGAGGCCGCACCGGTCGGCGACATCTTCATCACCGCCACCGGCGACATCAACGTCTTGGACACCCACCACTTCCGCGCCATGAAGCACGGCGCCATCATGTGCAACAGCGGCCACTTCAACGTCGAAATCAACCTCGACGGCCTGCGTGGGATGAGCGCCGGTGAACCGCGGCTTGTGCGCCCGTTCGTCGAGGAGTACGTTGTAGACGGTAAGGTGCTCTACGTGCTGGGCGAAGGCCGCCTGATCAACCTCGCGGCTGCCGAAGGCCACCCCGCCAGCGTGATGGACATGAGCTTTGCCAACCAAGCGTTGGCCGCCGAGTACATGCTCCGCAACGCCGCCAACCTCAAGCCGGATGTCTACGTCATCCCCGAGGCGGTGGACAAGGAAATCGCCCGCCTGAAGCTGGAGGCCATGGGCGTCCGCATCGACACCTTGACCGCCCAGCAAGAGCACTACCTGAACCAATGGCAGGAAGGCACCTAGTCGCCACAGGCACGCCACCTGTCTTCCTGACCAGCAGACGACCAAGGAGGGTCTTCATGCAGTCCATCCGCAAGTTTTTCGTCATCCTCGCCATGCTGATGGCCGTCGCGATGCTCGGCCTGAGCACGGGCGCGCAAGAGGCCACCGCACAGGTGCGCTTCTTGCACGTCATCCCGGGCGTGGCCGGCCTCGACGTGTACATCAACGATAACCTGAGCGCCGCCAACCTGAACTTCGGCGAGTCCAGCGGCTACATCCGCACCACCGCGGGCGAGCTGGACGTGCGCGTCACCCTCAGCGGCGTGACCAGCGCATTGTTCGAGCAGACCATCGTCACCGCGGGTGACGAGGCCTTCACGCTGATTGCCTCCTCGACCGACCCGCTGGCCTTCGACGTGTACCGCGACGACCTCAACGCGCTGGACGCAGGCACCAGCCGCTTCAACGTGATTCATGCCGTCAAGGGCGGCCCCGCCCTCGACTTTCAGGCCGACGGCCAGACCATCATCACCGGCTTGGCCTACAAGGACTTCCTGAACACCATCGACGTGCCCGCCAACGCCTACAGCTTCACCGCCTTCCCCACCGGCGGCACCGCCGAAGAGGCCGTGTTGCCCACCACCCTGATTGGCCTGAGCGGGCGCACCGCCCAGACTCTGGTCATCTATGGCCCCGCCACCGCCCCCCAAGCGCTGGTGCTGCGCGCACCGGTCAGCGTCGGGGGTGAGGTCGGGTTCGTGCGCGTGGCGCACGCCGCCGAGGGCGCGCCCAACGTCGATTTGTTCGTCAACGACGCCCTGATCGTCCCCAACCTCGCCTTTGGCGAGAGCACCGTGCACCTGCCGGTCGATGCGGGCAGCTTGACGGCCAGCCTGCGCGTGGCGGGCGGCGGCGATGAAATCATCGCCCTGCCGCTCGAGGTCGAGGCGGGCAACGCCATCACCGTGGCCGCCACCGGCTCGCTCGAAGACCTGACGGTCGAAGCCTATGCCGACGACATCAGCGGCGTGACCAGCCGCCAAGCCGCCGTCAGCGTGCTCAACAGCATCGCGGGCACCACCATCACCGTCACCCAAGCCGACGGCACCGCCTTGGCCGAGGGCTTGAACGTCGGCGACGCCAGCGAAGCCGTCACGGTCGCGCCCAGCCGCCAGAACATCACCCTCAGCGTGCAGGCCGGCACGGTCAACGCCGAAATCGTCGTGCCCAACGTCTCGCTGTACGGCGGCAACTATTACAACCTGATCGCGCTCCGCACCGGCGAGACCTTCAGCTTGCGCGTGTTGCCGACCGGCCTCGCCCAAGCGGTCAACAGCGCGCCCGGCGCCGCCGAGGACATCATCGTCCAAGTGCCGCCGACCCCCACCGCCACCACGCCGCCTCTGGCGCAGCCGACGGCCACCCCCATCGGTGCATCTGCCGAGGCCACGCCCGCGCCCATCGTGGTCGTCACCGGCCCGACGGCCAGCACCTTCCCGACCGCTCGCGTCATCCTCGACCCGGGCGCCAACATCCAACTGCGCGAGTTCCCCTCGGCGGATGCTCGCTCGCTCGGCCTCGCCCCCAATGGCACGGTCTTCGTGGTCAATGGCCGCGTCGGCGCGCCCATCGACGTGATTACCGGCGAGGAAATCCCCCTGCCGGACGGCACGACGTTCGTCGATCCCGTCAGCCTGCTGACCGGCAACGACGACCTGAACCCGCTCGATACGTGGCTCAACGTCACGCTCGAGACGCCCGATGGCGCGGTCAGCGCGTGGGTCAACACCCTGTACCTCGACGTGCGTGACCCGCGGGGTGAGCGCCAGCGCCTCGCCGACCTGCCCAGCGTGCCGCGCAACCGCGCCGGTACCGCCTCCGGCACGGTCGTGACCACCCCCATCCCGCCCGAGAACTTCGCCCGCGCCGTGGTGTTCAACCTCGATGCTGGCGTCAACCTCAACATCCGCCGCACCCCCGAGACCGGTGGTGAGGTGCTCGCCCGCGTGCTCAGCGGCACGTCGATGCGCCTGATTGGCGTGGGTGCCTCCGGCACTTGGGCGTTCGTCGAGTATGAGCCTGCCGAGGGCGGCACCATCACCGGCTGGGCGGGCACGCTCTACCTGCGCTACGAGTTCCGTGGCAAGGTGCAGACGGTCGAGGAACTGACCGCCGCCAGCTTGATCCAAGCGGTCGATGAGGCCACCTTGCGCGGCACCATCAGCGCCGACGCGCCCAGCCTCGCCCAGCCCACCGCCGACCCGCTCCGCGGCGTCAACGTCGCGCAGGTCGTCGGGCTCAACCCGGGCGTCAGCCTCAACGTGCGCCGCACCCCCAGCACCAGCGCCGAGGTCTTGGCCAACCTGCCGTTGGGCGCCCGCGTGCAGGTCTTCAGCCGCACCAACACCCTCGATTGGGTCGAGGTCGAGTTTGACGGCGTGCGCGGCTGGGTCTCGACCACGTTCCTGATTTTCAGCTTCAATGAGCGCACGGTGCAACTGGCCGACATCCCGCTCAGCACCGATTTCGGGGCGTTGCCGACCGCACTACCGACCACCACCCCGACCCCGACCCCCAGCGCCTAATCGGCACTGCACCCCTTCTAGAGGGACACCCCACCAAAGCCCCGCCGTGCGCGGGGCTTTGGCGTTTGTAGTACAATCGCCATATGCAGTCAGGTAATCGTTCGACCCATCGGGTCGGAGGGGAAAATGCGGATGACGAAGCGACTTGATTTTGGCCGTTGGCGCATGGTTTGGGGCGTGATGGCGTGCCTGCTGCTGGGCGTCCTCACCGGTTGCCAGCCCGAGGCACCCCTGCCGACCGAGGTGCTGTTGCCCAGCCCGACCCCGCCCGCCAGCCCGACGCCCATCCCGACCGCCACCCGCCCGCAACCCACCCTCACCCCGTCGCCGACCGCGTTCTTCGGGCGTGGGCGCGTGCCCGAGACCGCGCAAACCCCGTTCATCCGTGTGACCAACGCCACCGCCGCAGACAGCACGTTCGACCTATACCTAAACGGTCAGCTTCTGCAAAGCGGCCTGCGCGCTGGCTTGGCGGGCATCAGCGTGCCGGTCTTGCCGGGCACCTATGACCTCAGCCTGTCGCCCGACGGCGCGCCGCTGGCCACCTTCGAGGCGGTCAACGGGCAAATCACCGACCTGACCCTAACCGGCGACCCCGACCAACCCCAAGCCCTCACCCATCGCGCCCCGACCGAGCCGCTGGATGCCCAAAGCGCGTGGGCGACCGTCATCAACGCCCTGCCCGACACCGCGCTACAGCTCTCACTCGACGACCAGCCGGTGGCCGACCTCGCCGCCCAAAGCGTAGGCGAGCCGGTCGTCATCGCCCGTGGTGACCGCCAATTGCGCGTCAGCGTGGGCGACGCCGTGCTGTTCGAGCAGCCGTTGCGCGTGCAAAACCGCACCAGCTATACGTTCATCGTCTCGCGCAACCCGCAAGCCCCCGACCAACTGACCGTCCAGCGCCTCGAGACCGTCCTGCAAGGGCGCTATTCCGTCCGGCTCATCCACCTCAGCCCCGAACTGCGCGAGGTCGATGTCTACCTCAACGACGCCATTTGGGCGCAAGCCGTCGGCTATACCGGCCTCGCCGAGCCGCGCACCGTCACCACCGCGCCCCAGCTCCTCTCGGTCTACACCGCCGGTGCCGACCGCAACGCCTCGCAACCGCTCATCGCCCCGACCCCCCTCAACGGGCGTGACGACGCCGAGCTGTTTTTGTTGCTGACCGGCACGCCCGACCAGCTACGGCTCATCCCGTTCGAGCCAGACCGCTCCCCCGTGCCCAACGGCTCCAGCCGCTACGTGTTCTTCAACCCACTGCCCGACGTTTCTGGCTTGACCACCGGTGAAGAGGGCTTTCAACCGCTCGGTTACGGCCAATTCAGCCAGCCCGCGGTCTTGCCCGCCCAATCCACCGTGTTCCGCTTCAGAGACGCCAACAACCCCGACATCGACATCATCGAGGAAGAGCCCCTCGACATCGAGGCCGGACAAAGCGTGCTGTATGCCGTGAGCGCCCGTGACGACCTGCCCGCCGCCCGTTACGCCCTGCCAATCGAGCAATCCGAGGCGCTGGCGCAAGACGGTAGCGCCTTGCCGCAATCCCGCCTGCGCTTCGTCAACGCCCTCGCCACCGGCGTCGCCATCGACATCTACGTCGATGGGGTGCTGGTCTTCCCATCGCTCATCGCAGGGGCGGGCGGCCCCCTGACCAACCACATCGGCGCTGAGTTCCGCCTGTTGGTCGCCCAGAGTGGCGGCGGGGGTGCCGCCCTCATCGACGTGGTCTTGCCGGTGGCCACCCCCAGCGATTACAGCGTGTTCATCTACGGCTCGCCCACCGACGGCCTGCGCGCCGTCGCCATCGACGACGCCGCCCTGCTGGAGGTGCCCGGCAGCGCGACCATGCGCTTGGTCAACCTGTCGCTCAACCTGTCGGACTCGATGGGCATCAGCCTCGTCCCATATGCCCCCGATGTCACGCCGGTCTTCCCGACTCCCACCTTCCCACCCCCGCCCGACGCCACACCCGCCCCGACGCCCGAGTTGCTCAGCTTGCCGTTGGACGTGCGCCTGTTGCTACGCAACGTGCAGCCCGGCACCGCCTCCATCCAGACGTTCGCCCCACAGACCTATTTCGACGCGCTCATCGTCAACGCCGACAACCGCATCATCGACCGCGAACGCGCTATCCTCATCCCGGTCGGGCAACATTACGACCTCGTAGCGTATACCTATCGCACGGAAAGCGGTGTGCAGACCACCAGCTTCATCGCACCCTATCCACCGCGTTAGGTCTGGCAGGTTGGCAAGGCACCTGTATAATGCCTTGCCGTTGTCATCGCGCATCGGAACGAAACGGGGCAGAACGGTGCAGATACTCATCACAGGAGCAGGTGGATTCGTCGGCGGGGCGCTGATTCGCCATTTACGCGCCAGCCTGCCACACGCCACACTGGTCGGGACATGCCTGCCCAGCCAACCCGCGCCGCCCCTCGAGGGGGTGCGCTGGGTCTCGCTCGATTTGCGCGACCCCGACGCCACCCACACTATGCTGGACGAGGTGCGCCCCGACCACCTCTATCATCTGGCCGGCCAAGCCTTCGTGCCGCGCTCGTTCGAGGCACCGTGGGAGACGCTGGAGACCAACATCCGCGCCCAGCTCAACCTGCTGCACGCCTGCACCCGCCTCGGCCTCGCCCCGCGCATCGTCATCGCCGGTTCCGCCGAGGTCTATGGTGCCGCCAGCGTCACCCCCATCACCGAGGACGCGCCCCTGCTGCCCAACAGCCCGTACAGCGTCAGCAAGGTGACCCAAGACTTGCTCGGGCTGCAATACCACCTCAGCCACGGCCTGCCGGTCATCCGCGCCCGCCCGTTCAACCATTTCGGCCCCGGGCAAAGCGATTTGTTCGTCGCACCGGCCTTCGCCCTCCAAATCGCCCGCATCGAGGCCGGTCTGCAAGACCCCGTCCTCAAGGTCGGCGACTTGACGGCGCGCCGCGACTTCACCGACGTACGCGACGTGGTGCGCGCCTATCACCTGCTGGCCGAGCGAGGGCAGGCGGGCGAGGCTTACAACATCGCCTCCGGCGCGGCGCGCACCATCCAAAGCGTGCTGGACGGCTTGCTGGCGCACGCCCACACCCCCATCACGGTCGAAATCGACCCCGCCCGCCTGCGCCCCAGCAAAATCCCGATCCTCGAGGGCGATTACACCCGCCTGCGCGAGGCCACCGGCTGGCAACCAGCCATCCCGTTTGAACAAACGTTGCGCGACCTGCTCGAAGACTGTCGCCAGCGTGTAAAAGGAGCATAATCCCCCATGACCAAGCGCGCACTCATCACCGGCATCACCGGCCAAGACGGTTCTTATCTGGCCGAGCTGTTGCTCAGCCAAGGCTACGAGGTGTACGGGCTCATCCGCCGCACCAGCACCGTCCGTTACGAGCGCATCCGCCACATCCAAGACCAAATCCACATCATCTCGGGCGATATGGGCGACCAGACCAGCCTGACCAAGGCGCTGGTAGCCGCCCAGCCCGACGAGGTGTACAACCTCGCCGCCCAGAGCTTCGTCCAGACCTCGTGGCACCAGCCGGTCTTCACCGGCGACGTGACCGGCTTGGGCGTCACGCGCCTGTTGGACGCCATCATGGCCGTCAACCCCAAGATTCGCTTCTACCAAGCCTCGTCGTCCGAGATGTTCGGCAAAGTCCAAGAAGTCCCGCAGGTCGAGACCACCCCGTTCTACCCGCGTAGCCCCTACGGCGTCGCCAAGGTCTACGGCCACTGGATTACCGTCAACTACCGCGAGAGCTACGGCCTGCACGCCAGCAGCGGCATCCTGTTCAACCACGAAAGCCCGCGCCGTGGCCTCGAGTTCGTCACGCGCAAAGTGGCCTACCACGCCGCCAAAATCAAGCTGGGCAAGGCCAAAGAGCTGCGCGTCGGCAACCTCGACGCCCAACGGGACTGGGGCTTCGCGGGCGATTACGTGCGCGCCATGTGGCTGATGCTCCAGCAAGACACCCCCGACGATTACGTGGTGGCCACCGGCAAGACCTACAGCGTCAAGCGCCTGATTGAGGTCGCCTTCGAGACCGTCAACCTGAACTGGGAGGACTATACCGTCCAAGACCCCGCCTTCATGCGCCCCGCCGAGGTCGAGTTGCTGATTGGTGACCCCGCCAAGGCAGGCCGCGTGCTGGGCTGGGAGCCGCAGGTCACGTTCGAGCAGCTCATCCAGATGATGGTCGAGTCCGACCTCGCCGCCCTCAAGAAGGGCGAGCTTGAATAACCCCGCCGTGGCACTGGTCGATACCCACGTCCACCTCGATTTCGACGCCTATGACCCCGACCGTGACGCCGTGCTCCAGCGCGCCGAAGCGGTCGGCGTCACCCGCCTGATTATCCCGGGCATCGACCACGCCACCAGCCAAAACGCCGTGCGCCTCAGCCATGCCCACGCGGGGCGGGTGTATGCGGCAGTCGGGGTGCACCCCAACAGCACCGCCGATTTCAGCGAGGCCGACCTCGCGTGGATGCGCGCCTTGGCCGCCGAGCGCGGGGTGGTCTCGATTGGCGAAATCGGGCTGGATTATTACTGGGACAGGTCGCCCAAGGCCAAACAAGCCGAGGCGTTCGAGAGCCAATTGGCGTTGGCCGCCGAGCTGGGCTTGCCGGTCATCCTGCACAACCGCGAGGCCAGCGAAGACCTCATCCCCATCATCGAGCGCTGGGCGGCTGGCCTGAGTGGGGCGTTGGCGCAACGCCCGGGGGTGCTACACAGCGTGTCCGCGCCGTTTGCGCTGGCCATGCGCGCCGTCGAGGCGGGCTTTTACCTCGGCTTCACCGGCCCCATCACCTACAAAAATGCCGATGAGACGCGCCGCATCGCCGCCGCCGCCCCGCTGGAGCGCAT
>JALONY010000410.1 GCA_025454715.1 Anaerolineae bacterium | reverse complement strand
GTGCATCAGGCTGAGCACGGGGCCAAAAATCTCGGTCTTGGCGATGTCGCTCTCGGGGTCTACCGCGTCCAAGATGGTCGGGTGCACCCAATAGCCGTCCTCATACCCGCTCACCGTCTTCTGACGCCCATCGACCAGCACGGTCGCGCCTTGCTTCGCCCCTTCACCAATCAGGTGATGGATGCGGTTGCGGCTGTCGGCGCTAATCACCGGCCCCATCTGCACGCCGCTGTCGAGGCCATAGCCGACCACGCGGCTGGCCGCCGCGTCGGCGATTTGCTCGGTGAACACGCCCCGCGCCTCACCGACCGTGATGGCGACCGAGGCCGCCAAACAGCGTTGCCCCGCGCAGCCGAACGCGCTATCGGCCATGATGCGCGTGGTCATGTCCATGTCGGCGTCCGGCATGATGACGACCGGATTCTTGGCACCACCCTGACATTGGGCGCGCTTGCCGTTGGCCGTGGCACGGCTGTAGATGTACTTGGCCACCGGCGTCGAGCCGTTGGCCACCGGCGTCGAGCCGACGAACGACACCGCCCGCACCAACGGGTGATCGAGGATGGCGTCCACCGTGTCCTTGCCGCCGTTGACCAACTGCACCACGCCCGCCGGAAAGCCCGATTGCTCCAGCAAGGCGAACAGCTTGGCGCTGGTCATCGGCACGCGCTCCGACGGCTTGAGCAAGAAGCAGTTGCCGGTCGCCACCGCATACGGCAAGAACCACAACGGTATCATGCCCGGGAAGTTGAAGGCCGTCACCGCCGCCACCACGCCCAGCGGTTGCCGGAACATGTGCTCGTCGATGCCCGAGGCGATGTCCTCGTTGTTCAAGCCTTGCATCATCGTCGGCATCCCACACGATACCTCGACGTTCTCGATGGCGCGCTTCATCTCGGCAAAGCTCTCGGTATAGGTCTTGCCGCACTCGTTGGTGATGGTGCGGGCGAGGTCTTCGAGGTTCTCTTCCAACAAGCGCTTGAACTTGAACAACGGCTGAATTCGCTCACCGACCGGCACGCGCCGCCACGCCAAGAACGCCTTATGACCGGCCTCGACCGCCCGCGCCACCGTCTCACGCGGCGACAACACCACCTCGGCAATCACCGCCGCGCTGGCCGGGTTCAGCACGTTCTGGCGCGCCTCGCCACTGGCCGCCCATTCCCCCGCGATATAGTCCAAAATCTGCGTGACCATAAAACTCACTGGCTCCTAGTTGCTCCCAAAAAGAGGTTTCATCATTATAGCCCCGCTTTGCCCACGCCGTCACCTTTTGCCCCGCGCCCAGCCCGCCCAATCCGGTTGACAAACCCGTCAGCGGTTGTTAATCTTTGAAAACGGTTTCATCCGCTACACTGAGGATGAACACCCTTTTTTTGCCTTTTTGCCCGAGAAGACCCTTTTGCGATGCCTATGACCCCGTCTCCCCCCACCATCCGTGATGTCGCCAAGCGCGCACAGGTCGGCGTCGCCACCGTGTCGCGTGTGCTGAACAACAGCCCCAACGTGACCGCCGCCACCCGCGCCATCGTGCTACAAGCCATCGAGGAGCTGGGCTTTCGCCCCAACGCGGTCGCCCGCCAGCTCACCCGCAAGACCCGCCTGCACAACATCGGGGTCATCACGCAGTTGTTCCTCAGCTATCGGTCGTTCGCGCACCGCCTGCGCGGGGTGCAATTGGCGCTCAGCGAGTACGCCGACAAGTACGAGCTGGTGCTGTACACCGTCGGCTCACTCGACCATTACGCCGAGCGCCTGAGCTACATCGCCAAAAACCGCCTGATTGAAGGCTTGCTCATCGTTGACCTCGACCTGACCGCCGAGCAACACAAGCTACTGACCCAAAGCGGCATCCCGTTCGTGGGCATCAACCACTTCCACGGGCGTGATTGGACGTGCATCGGCGCGGACAACCGCAGCGGCGCGCACCTCGCCGCCCAGCACTTGCTGGAGCTGGGGCACAGCCGCATCGCCTACCTCGGCGACGCCTTCATCGACTCGTATCATTTCATCACCGGTCGTGAGCGCTTCGAGAGCTTCGGCCAAACGTTGGCCGAGGCGGGTCGCCCGCTCGAGGAGCGCTTCATCCGCTTCTGCTCGCACGATTACGACGAGGCGTATCAGGCCGCCCGCGATTTGCTCACCCAGCCGGTCAAGCCGACCGCCTTGTTCGCCATGAGCGACATGCAAGCGCTGGCCAGCATCGACGCAGCGCGTGGGCTGGGCTTGCGCGTGCCGGACGACATCTCGGTCATCGGTTATGACGACCTCGAAATCGCCTACCACGCGGGGCTGACCACCGTCCGCCAACATCTGGAGCTGAACGGTAGCGTGGCACTGCGTTGCCTCATCGACCGCATTAGGGGTGGTAACGGCGCGCCGGAGCCGTTGCCCGCGCCAGAGCTCGTCGTCCGGCAGACCACCCGCCGCATCGAGGACACCCCATCATGAAAAAGCCGCGTCACGCCGCCGTCGCCCCGATTTACCCCGTCGAGGATTGGGCGATTACCGAAACCAGCCACCAGCCCAAGCACAACAAGCGCTCCGAAACCCTGTTCGCGCTGGCCAACGGGTTCATCGGGGTGCGCGGCGCATTCGAGGAACCGTATGGCGGCGACCCCGCCCACAGCGTCGAGGGCACCTACCTCAACGGGTTTTACGAGACGGAACCCATCAAATACCCCGAGGCGGCCTACGGCTTCGCCGAGACCGGCCAAACCCTGCTCAACGTGGCCAATGCCAAGCGCCTGAGCGTCTGGGTCGAGGATGAGCCGCTCGACCTGTTCACCGGCACGCTCCTCTCCTATCAGCGCCGCCTCGACCTCCA
>JALONY010000409.1 GCA_025454715.1 Anaerolineae bacterium | reverse complement strand
AACCACTGCGTCAACGATATTTTGGTGCAGGGCGCACGCCCGTTGTTCTTCCTCGATTATGTGGCGACTTCCAAGCTCAACCCGGAGCAAATCGCGGCGGTGGTGGGCGGGGTGGCCGAGGCGTGCCGAGGCGTCGGGTGCGCGTTGCTGGGCGGCGAGACCGCCGAGATGCCCGGGGTGTACCAGCCCGGTGAACTCGACCTCGCGGGCACCATCGTCGGGGTGGTCGAGCGCGCCCACCTGTTGGACGGCGCGCCCATCCGCGCCGGTGACGTGATTTTGGGCTTGCCCAGCAGTGGCCTGCACACCAACGGTTACTCATTGGCGCGCCGTGCCCTCGATACGCTGGATTGGGGCGTGCCGTTGCCGGAATTGGGCGGCCAAACCATCGGTGAGGCGTTGCTGGCGGTGCACCGCCCGTACCTAGCGCATTTCGAGGCGTTGCTGGCGGCGGGCGTGACGGTGCGCGGCATGGCGCACATCACCGGCGGGGGCGTCTATGACAACCTGCCGCGCATCTTGCCGCAGGGGGTTGGCGCGGTCATCGAGCGCGGCACGTGGCCGGAGCCGCCGATTTTCGGGCTGGTGGCGCGCCACAGCGGCGCGACGCCCCAAGACTTGTTCCATGCCCTGAATATGGGCTTGGGGATGTTGGTGGTGGTGCCGGAGGATGAGGCCGAGCGCGCCCTGAGCGCGTTGCCCAGCGGCGAGGGTTTCCGCGTCGGGCGTATCGTCAGCGGCCAGCGCACCGTGACGGTGGAGGGCTTGTATGTCCACTGAGCGGCGTGTGGTGGTGATGGTGTCGGGGTCGGGGACGAACCTGCAAGCGTTAATCGACGCGATTGGGGCGGGGCATTTGCCGTGTCGGATCGTGTTGGTGGTCAGCAACCGGCGTGAGGCGTTCGGCCTGACCCGTGCCGAGACGCACGGCATCCCGACCGCGTATGTCCCGCTCAAGCCGTACACGGCGGCGGGCAAGACCCGCGAGGAGTACGATCGCGACCTCGCGGATGTGGTGGCCGAGGCGCAGCCCGATTTAATCGTGCTGGCGGGCTGGATGCACGTGTTGGGCGAGGGGTTTTTGGCGCGCTTCCCGCACCGCGTCATCAATCTGCATCCGGCCTTGCCCGGGGCGTTCGCGGGCACCCGCGCCATCGAGCGGACGTTCGCGGCGTGGCAGGCGGGTGAGGTCGAGGTCGGCGGGTGTATGGTGCATTACGTGGTGCCGGAGGTCGATGCGGGCGCGCCGTTGGTGGTGGCGCACGTGCCGATTTTGGAGCGCGACAGCTTGGCCGATTTCGAGATGCGCTTGCACGCCACCGAGCACCAAATCATCGTGCAGGCCGTCCGCCTCGCCCTCTCGCGGGTGGTGTGATGCCTGCTATCGACATCTGTGAGCCTCAAGTGGTACATGCGTTAGAGAAACTTGGTTATCAAGTTACGCATCAACCCTATGCCATTCGTTTGAATCAGCCGAGAGAACCGCTCTTATTTGCTGACTTGAGGCTTGTTTCGACAAGAGATACAACACGAGGCATCATTGTTGTTGAAGTCAAATGCTTTGCCTCGGGTCGCAATGTTCTTGATGAACTTTACGGTGCTGTTGGTCAATGTATGATGTACCGTACTATATTGGAACAGGTTGAACCTGATGCGATGGTTTACCTCTCTGTTCCCAGATCCGTTCATCAGGCGAAATTGAACAATCAATCCGTAATTCGGCTTATGCGAGAGGCTCGTCTAGGCTTCTTGGTTGTAGATTTAGAGACAGAGGAGGTGGTGTCATGGAGTCCTTAGCAACCATCCTACATCAAGAACTCGACAAATATCGCGGAAGTGGGTTCGGCGCAAACTGCCGACTACTCACGCTCAGCAATCCTGATGATGGCACCTATACACTTCTCGTGACCGATTATCCGGTACGTCAAAATCCTGCCGAGGTCGTAATTTTGGCGCGTTTGATGGACGACTCGATCATCATCGAAGAAGACAACACCAACAAACCGCTGATAGAAGCGCTACTCCAACGGAACATTCCGCGTGCGAAAATCGTCTTAGCTTATGCGGGGGAAACCCCACCGACACAGGAGCGTCCCTAACCACCATGCGACTGGGCATATTGGGCGGCGGCCAGCTCGCCCAGATGATGACGCAAGCCGCGGTCGGCCTCGGCCTCGAGACCGCCATTTATGAGACCGCGCCCGACAGCCCGGCCTCGCGCTTGACCCACCACCACGCGGTGGGCGGCTGGGGTGAGCTGGACGCGGTGGCGCGTTTTGCGGCTGGGGTGAGCTGGACGCGGTGGCGCGTTTTGCCGCCGAGTGCGGGGTCGTCACGCTCGAAAACGAGTTCGTCTTCGCCGACACGTTGGCGCACCTTGAGCAAGCGGGTGTGACGGTCTACCCGACCAGCCGCACCCTGCGGGTGATTCAGGACAAGCTGCTGCAAAAACAGGCCATGCAACAGGCTGGCTTGCCGGTGCCGCAGTTCGTCGCGGTCGAGGGGGTGGGCGAGGTGGCGCAGGCCGCCGACCGGCTGGGCTACCCGCTGGTCTTGAAGGCGCGCTATGGC
>JALONY010000408.1 GCA_025454715.1 Anaerolineae bacterium | reverse complement strand
GCCGTTGCCGTCGGCTCAGGCGATGGGGTGCGCGAGGGGCGCACCGCCGCCGTATTGGTCACGGCTGCCGCTTGCGCCGCCACGGTCGCGCCTGCTTGCGCGGTCGAGTCGAGGGCGGCTTGTGCCTCGGCCTCGGCGGTGGCGGTCAGGCTGGTGTGGCCGTAAACGCCGCCAATTGCGCCAGCTCGGCGTCGATGGTCGATTGCATCTCGTTGGTGGCCAATGCCTCGGCAGTCGCTAGGGCGCTATCGGCGAACTCGGCTTGGGCGGTGCCGGTGGCGCGGGCGTCCGAGGTGGCTTGCGCGTCCAGCACGGCTTGGGCGGCGGCGGTGGCGTTGGCGTCCTCCGTGGCGCGGAAGAAGGCGGTCGCTTGGTCGTTGGTGGCTTGTGCAATCGCGGTCAACGCCGCGGCGGTCTGGGTTTGGTCGGGGGTCGGGCTGGGCGTGATGGTCGGGGTGGGGGTCGGGAAGACCGACTCGGCCACCGTCACCGGCACCTCGACCGAGGCCGATTGCCCAAAGGCGTTGGTGGCCGTCAGGGTCACGGTCTGCGCGCCCGCGCTGGCGAACCACGCCAACGGCTCCAGCGTCAACGCCACCGGCGACTCGCCCTCGGCCACCTGCACGGTTTGGCCGTCCACCAGCACCTCGACCGTGCCGCTGGCCGATTGCCCGCCCAGCGTGACGGCCACGGTGCGCGCCGCGTCAATCAGGTCGCCCTCGGCCAGCCCGTCGATGCTCAGGGTGGGGGGCAGGGCGGCCACCTCGAGGCTTTGCGCCAGCACGCTCTCGGTGCCCGATTGCTCGGTCACGATGAACTCGACCGTGCGCGCCCCGGGGGTCAGGGTCAGCGGGTCGAACGTGACCTCGGCGGGCAGGGACGGGGCTTCGGCCACGGTTTGGCCGTCCACCCGCACGCTGACGCCGGTCACGGGGCTTTGCGTCTCGCCGTCCAGCGTCAACATCACCGGCGCGCTAATCGCGCCCAAGCCAGCCAAATCGACATCCAGCGACAGGCGCGCTTGCGACGCATCGACCATGAACGGCACGCTGACCGTGCCCGCGTCGCCGTCGGTGTCCACCGCCTCGACCGTCAAGGTGTAGTCGCCCGGGGCAAGCTCGAACGGGTCGATGGTCAGGCTGTAGGGCGGTTGCAATTCGACCGTGGTGCTGTCGTAGCTGGCCGTGACGCGCTCGATGGGCGAGTCGGCGCGCACCTGCACCCCGAAGGTGGTCGGGCCAGCCAACGGCGCGCTCAAATCGGGCGTGACGCGCACGACCGGCACGGGTATCGGGGCGCGGAAGGTCGAGGCATCGACCACGTTGGGCGCGGCTTGCGTCCCGACCACGAACGGGTAAATCCGCCCGTCCAACGCGCCGTCGAAGGCGACCGTCAGCACGTATTCGGAGCGGAACAAGCGCCCGATGTCGTCATAAATGGCGGCGAGGTCGTCGGGGGTGGGCGACTCGTAGAAGCGCCCATTGCTGGCGTCGGCCAACTCGCGCAAGTACGAGCGGTCGATGCCGTAGCCGAGGCCGATGCTGTAGACCGGCACGCCGCGCAGGGCGGCGGCCTCGCGGCCTGCGCCGCGCCCGCTGCCCGACGCGCCGCCGAACTCCGCACCGTCGCTGAGCAAGACCACCGCACGGCGCGGGTAAGGCGCGTCGGCGGCCAGCTCGACACCGGCCACGCCCGCGTCATACAGCGCGGTCTGGCCGCCGAACGGCAGGGCGTCGATTTGGGCGAGCACTTGGGCGCGGTCGGTGGTGTAATCCTGAATCAGCGTAGCGTCATCGTTGAACCCGACCAGCGCCACGCTGTCCTCGGGGTTGAGCGACTCGACGAACGTGCGCGCCGCGGCTTTGGCCGCATCCAATGGCGCACCGGCCATACTGCTGGACGTATCGACCACCAGCACCACCGCCAGCGGCAAGTTGTCGGCCAGCACGCGCTGTGCCTCGACGATGCGCGCCCCACCGTCACGCGCCCACGCCCCCGACAACACGAAATCCTCGGCGGTCAGGCCGTCGATGGCTCTGCCGGAGTCGTCGGTCACGGTCACGGTCACGAAGGTGGTGCGCCCGTCGTTCGGGTTCACGCCCGTAATATCGACGCGGGTTGGGGTGGGTTGTGTCTGGAGCGCCAAGACCGCCGATAGCGACATCATCGCCATCACTGCGCTCAGCACCCCCAAAAGCCATCGGTTCATCGGTCACCCAATCTTTATCTGAAGTGCAAAAGGGCAAGAAAATACCGTTACTGGCACGACTGTACCCCATTTGGTGGGGGATTGTCATTAAACTCTGGTGAAGTGGTGCGGCAGGTGCGCCACACCCGCCCGTACAATGGGTGAGAGGCGAAACGCCTGATGCGACATGAGGTGTGAAGTATCCCGAGTTTTGGGGCGTTGGCCGTCGGTGGCCGCTGGGCGCTAAAGCACCCAGCTAAAGAAGAACAAGCCCACAAGGGGCTGGTATACCATCGCCAACACCCTATCTCAGGT
>JALONY010000035.1 GCA_025454715.1 Anaerolineae bacterium | reverse complement strand
CAGCGCCTATGCCACCCCAGAGGCGCTGGCAACCGCCTATGCCGAGGGCGTCGCAGGCTAGGGCTCCCCCCACCCACACGCAAAAACAGGGCTACCCATCGCATGGGTAGCCCTGTCGTTTTGTGCTGTGCCGTAGAGAAAACCGGTCGGGCGGGTTTAGCTCTCGCCCTCAGCCGCAGGCTCGGCTGGGACAGGCGGGACATAGTTGGGGTCAGTGCTCTTGATGTATTGCACCACGTCGGCGAGGTCTTGCGCGCTCATCGACTGGCCGAAGTTGGCGGGCATCGCGCCAGCGGCGTAACCGCTCACGACATACGCGCCGGGCATCAAGTATTGCTCGACCGTGTAACCGGCCAGCGCCGCCTCGGTGGAGAGCTTGGCGACGACGCGCTCATACGTCCCGTCGAAGGCGGGGCCTTGCGCGCCGTTGTAGTGGCAACCGCCGCAACCGAGGCGGGCACCGGTGGCTTGCGAACGCTCACGGTTGGCGTACAGCGCCTCACCGCGCACCGGGTCGCCGGTCAGCGAGGCCAGTTGCGCCAGCGCGATGTTGACATCGCCGCCGATGGCGGGCGCGGTGGCCTCGACGCCTTCACCCAGCCCGGGGACGATGGCGAATTGCTGGGTGGCCAGCAGGTCTTCCAGCGTCCACGCATCGCCCTTGTCCCAGTTCAGGATGTAGTTGGAGATGTCCTGAATCTGGTCATCGCGCAACGGGCCGTTGGCGCGTTGGCTCCACGCCACCATCGGAGCCGGCCAGTAGCTCACGCTGCTGGGGCGACCGTGGTAGAGGGTGGTGGTGACGAAGTTATCGAGCGTGCCGCCCCAGCCGAGGTAGGCGAGGCGTGACGGGTTCTCGATGTTGTAGCCGTTATCGACCGCGAGGGTGATGCTATCGACGAAGGCTTGCTTGGAGGCTTCCAGCTCGGCAATGCGCGCCGTGCGGGTCTCGTCGGCCAACGCGACCTCGATTTCGGCGAGGCGGGTGGCGATTTCGGCCTTGCGCTCCTCGGTCGTGCCTTCAGCGGCCAGCTCGGTGCCGAGGGCGGCCTTTTCGCTCTCCAGCTCGGCCACTTGGCGTTGGAGGCCGTTCAGCTCGCGGCGCTCGGCGGCGATGAAGTCGTAGCCGAAGAAGTGCGGGCTGTTCAACGCGGGCGCACGCCCGGTGATGCCGCGCCCGTCCACGCCGTGGCAGGTCGAGCAGTTGGCCGCGAACAATTCCGCACCGCGCTCGATCGACCGCGCATTGTACTGGCGGGTGAACGAGGCCATACGGGCGTTCTCGTTAATGGCGACCCACCCCACCAGCACCATGATGGCGACGAAGGAGATGATGCCGACGAGGACGCGGTTCTCGATTCGCTCAATGAGCATCCGTCCCGATTGAAGCATGTGGCGTAGTCCTTTTTGGTTCTCTCAACATTCAGCACAGTGGGCAGGCGGGGGTTCCCGCCTGCCCATCGAAGTTCCCGCGAGGGATGGTTTAGTGATCGAAGTACGCCGAGTTCTGGTGCACGAAGATGTGGTCGGTGCTCCAGCGGCGGACGATGTTGCCCTCGTCGTCCAGCACCGGGATGGGGTTGCCCTCGGCATCCAGCACCACCGCGCCGGTGTCGGTCAGCTCCACCTCGTCCCACGAGACCACCACGTCGATGCGCTTGAGGCCTTCTTGGTTTTGGGTGATGATGACCGCGCCCCAGCCGTTGTACAGCTCGTCGGGGTACTTCTCCATCAGGTGATCGAAGTGGTTGATGGCGTATTGCAGCTCCGGCGCGTTGTCGGGGATGACCACGAACGGCAGGGTCTGGAAGTTGGTGGCGAGGTGCGCCTTGTTCAGTTGCTCGCGCAGGCCGGCGCGCTGGCCGGTGTCGTCCAGCATCTGGTTGAAGGCAATCACCGCCGCGTCGGGGGTCTCACCGTGGAATTGCATGGTGGTGTAGGCACCCACGGCCAGCTCGTCATACGGCACCGGCAACAGCTTGCCCATGTGGTTGTGCGCCGGTTCCATCGTCATCTCGTGGATGACCTTGGTATCCGCCGAGGCGGCCACGCCGTACTCGGGCAAGCCCATGTAGCTCAGCACGGTGGTGAACGAAATCAGGGCGAAGCACACGCTCAGGGCAAAGCGGCGGTCGGCATAACGGCGGCTCTTGGTCGCATCGATGTAGGGCACGATGGCCACGAACGCGAGGTAGATGCCCGGGAAGATGACGCCCCAGAACACCTTGTCACCCAGCTTGAGCGCGCCCTGAATCCACAGGAAGTACCACGGCGCGGTCGTGCCGATGGGGGTGACCTGCGGGTCGGCGTGGCTCTCGAGCGGGGCGTGGTAGAACCAGATGCACAGCACGATCATCACGAGGGTGGTGACGGCGACCCACATCGTCTCGCTGGTCAGCACGTCGGGGATGAAGTACACGCGCTTGTCGAGCGGCACGCGCTTGGCGGTGTCCTCGCCGATGTTTTCCTTCTGCGGCGGCAGCGAGTGCCCGTGCACGATCACCTTGTAGTAGTGCACGCCGGTGAAGATGAACAGGATGGCCGGGAACAGCAACACGTGCATCAGGTAGAAGCGCAGCAAGCCGTTGGCGCCCATCTCGGGGCCACCACGCACCAGCAGGTTGAGGTTCTCACCCACGATTTGCGGCGGCGTGGCCTCGATCATCGAGGCGCCGATGGTGACCGCCCAGAGCGCCAGCTGGTCCCACGGGAGCAGGTAGCCGCTGAAGCTGAGGAACAGGGTGGCGAACAGCAAAATGACGCCGGTGAACCACGTGAATTGTCGTGGTTTCTTATAACTGCCCGTAAAGAACGTTCGGAGCATGTGTAATGTGACGATCAGCACCATCGCCTCGGCGCCGAGGCGGTGCAGGTCGCGCATGAGCTGGCCGAGCGGCACGTTGGACAGCATGTTGATCATGTTGCCATAGGCCACTTGGGGCGACGGGGTGTACCACACCATCAAAATCATGCCGGTGATGGTCTCGAACACCACGAAATAGGTCGAGAGCCAACCGAGGCGGAAGGTGGGGTAAAGGCCGGTCATGTCCTTGTGGAAGAAGGACGGGCGCATGTGCAGCCAGAAGCCGTCTGCGTGCGGCTGGAGGCGCGGATTGGGGCGGCGTGTGGGGTTTTCGCCACGCAACGCTTCGCGGATGTCTTGAATGTTCATCCCCGCGGTCACGCGCTCGACGACGTTGTCCACACCTTCAAATATGGCTTTCTTGAGCCCCTTCTCCTTGATGTCATCAAGGAAGGAGGGGAAAGGAAGAACTGACATTACACCTCTCCTCGTCTAACCCTTACATTACCACTCGACTTAACCAACACTAGACGCATACGGCGCACCGTGTGCGGGGCCGTTGACCCGACCGCCGGTGTCAACGCGGATTTCGACAATGTCGTCCGCCGAAATATCACTGATGTCGATGGGGAACCCATCGGTGCCGTTGGTGCGGCTGCTGCCATCGGCCAGCACCACCGTCAACGGGAAACGGTCGAGGCCGCGGGGCGCGGGGCCCGTGATGTAACGACCATCGACGAGGAACTGCGAGCCGTGGCACGGGCAAGCGAAACGCACGTTGACCGCTTCCCACTTGGGCAAGCAACCGAGGTGCGTACACACGCCGTACAAGGCCACCAAGCCACCCTCTGGGCTGGCACTGACATGGAAGCGCCCGGCGGGCACGTTGACCGGAGCATCCCCGGGTGCAGGCAAGTCGCTGACGGGGAAGGTGAACACACCGCCGAACTCGCCTTCACGGAAGCGGGGCAGCGCGAACCAAACGATGACCACGCCGACCTGCCCCAACATCAGGGCGATGGACGCACCCCAGATGTAGTACAGGAACTCGCGTCGGCTAACTGGGCTGACTTCGACCGCTGGCGCTTGCGCGACAGCACCCGAACGGGCTTGGGTGGGGTTTGCGGTTGCCATTCTTGTGTTCCTCTAATCTTGCGCTTGGAGACGGTCGATGTCGTACCACGACACCCCCCATCTCTGCTGATTCTGCCTGAAAGACACGTTTTGTGTGTATTTTATCACAAGCGAGAGAAACGTGTCAAAAGAAGAGTCTGAGGATTCTCGTCTCGATAGTCCCTCTCATCTCGCGTTATAATGCCGATGAACCAATCATGACTCGTCCGTCCACGAAACGCAACCGATTTTAATCATGCCACTATCCCCAGCCATCCCCTCCGCTCACTACGTCAATCACCCGCGCCAGCTCTCGGCGATGGTGGATGCGCTGCGCCGCGAGCCCTTGTTGGCGTTCGATACCGAGTCCAACAGTTTGCACGCCTACAGCGAGCGCGTTTGCCTGATTCAGGTCAGCAGCCGCAGTGCCGATTACATCATCGACCCGCTGGAGCTGCCCGACCTCGCGCTGTTGGGCGAGCTGTTGGCCGACCCGCGCATCGAGGCGGTCTTCCACGCCTCGGAATACGATTTGATGTGCCTGAAGCGCGATTACCGGTTCGAGGTCGCCAACTTGTTCGATACGATGGTGGCGGCGCGCATCTGTGGCCTGCGCCAGATTGGGCTGCAAAACCTCGTGCAGGTCTACTTGGGCGTGGCGCTCGACAAGAGCCATCAGCGCGACGACTGGGGCAAGCGCCCGTTGCCCGCCGCCTGCCTGCGCTATGCCCAGCTCGACACGCATTACCTGCCCGACCTGCGCGATATGCTGTTGGCCGAGCTAGACGCCCGCGGCCACCTCGACGAAGCCCGCGAGACGTTCGACGACCTCAGCCGCCTGACCGAGCCGCACGAAGGGCGCAGTTTCGACCCCGAGGGTTATTGGAAGATTGGGGTGCCCGCCCGCCTCGGGGTGCGCCAGATGACCCTGCTGCGCGAGCTGTACCTCACCCGCGAGTCGCTGGCGCAACGCGCCGACCTGCCGCCGGTCAACGTCGCGCAAAACCGCACGCTGGTCGAGCTGGCGCAACGCGCACCGGCCACCCGTGACGATTTGCGCGGCATCTTTGGCCTGTCGCCCAACGGCATCCGGCGTTGGGGCGAGGCGTGGCTGAGCGCCGTCCAGCGCGGCTTGCAGGCCGAGCCGCGCCCCCAGCCCCAACCCGACCTCGTCCCGCCCGACATCGCCGACCGCTATACCGCCTTGCACGGGTGGCGCAAGAAGCGCGCCGAGCAGCGCGGCGTCGAATCCGACGTGATCGTGACCAAGCAAACCCTGTGGTCATTGGCCTACAAAGCGCCCGCCACCCTCGAAGAATTGGACGACATCGAGGGGCTGGGGCCGTGGCGCACCCGCACCTATGGTGACGAAATCTTGGCCGTCCTCGCCCAATATGAGCAAAACGGGAGCACCCCCCATGCCTGATAGCCCGTTCACCGACGAATGGCGCGCCTGCCTACGCGAGCATTACAAGGCCACCGCCCGCGCCAATGAGCGCGAGACCCTCAAGACCCTCGGCGGGGTGATGAACCGCGTCGGGTTCCGCGAGGACGAATTGCGCGAGCTGTACGTGCTGGCGACCATGCGCGCCGACGACCTGCCCGCCGATTTCGTACCCGACCTAGAGCAGGTGGGCGCGCCCACCCCTCCGCCCGAGGCCGCTGCACCGTTGGAAAACCGCCACCCGCTGGAGTGTCAATGCCCGTCGTGCGTCGAGAAAAACCTCGTCCCGCATGACCGCGACGGTCAAGCCCTGACCGGTGACGCGCTGGCCGAGGCGCTCGACCGCGCCGCCCACGACCAAGCCGCGGGCGAGGCCGAGGACTCCGACGGCTTGCAACAGCTCAGCCTGTTTTAGGCCGCGCCACCCATCGGCAAAACCGATGGACATCATCGGTAGGGCGTGGTATCCAAGCACGGGCGGTGCGCGGTATCGTTGGATAAACGTCCCGTATCGCCGTTGCCGATGGAGACCCGCCCGATGGCCAAGCGCCGCACCCCCAAGACCGACACCGCCAAACCGCTGAACCTGCCCACCGTCGTGCTGATGATCGCCCTGATTGGGGTGGCCATCGGCGCGGTTTGGGTGCTCAGCCGCCCTGCCGCGCCCGCCGAGGGCGTGGCCATGTTGACGGCTGAGCAATACGTCAGCACCTATGCCGACGGCCAAACACCGCATTTCTTGCTCGATGTCCGCACGCCCGAAGAGTTTGCCAGCGGGCACATCGCGGGCGCGGTCAACATCTCGCTCCAGACCCTGCAAAGCAACCTCGCCAGCGTGCCCAAAGACCAGCCGGTGGTGATTTATTGCCGCTCGGGCAACCGCAGCGCCACCGCCGCGCAGGTGCTGGCCGAGGCCGGTTATACGCAGGTGTTCGACATGGGCGGCATCTTGCGCTGGCAATCGTTGGGCTTGCCGGTGCAGTAAAAAACTTGCGATCCCTCTAAAACAACACCACAACCACCCGAAAGGACTCCCACATGAACTTCCTCGCCAACCTGTTCAATGGTGCCAACACCACCCTCAGCGCCGAGGCCGCCCACGACCGCCTGAACGGCGCACAGCCGCCGTTTTTGCTCGATGTGCGCTCCCAAGAAGAATTTGCCGAACTGCGCGTACAGGGTGCCAAGCTCATCCCGCTGGGTGAATTGCCCAAGCGCATGGGCGAACTGCCCCGCGAGCGCGACATCATCGTGATGTGCCGGTCGGGGGCGCGCAGCGGCGCGGCGGTCGGGCAGCTCAAGGCGGCGGGCTTCACCGTCTACAACCTCGATGGCGGCATCACGGCGTGGGTGCGGCGCGGTTACGCGGTCTTGCGCGGTAGATAAGTAAAACCGATGGTTTCCATCGGGCAATCGGGCACGAACGCGGCGGGGTCTGGGCGTATGCTGGATGTACCGCTATAGAACACGAGGTACCTTATTATGCTCCTGCGCTACTTCTACGACGACGCCCTCGCCCAAGCCTCCTATATGGTGGGGTGCGCCAAGACCGGCGAGGCGCTGGTCATCGACCCGATGCGCGACACCCGCCCGTATCTGGATGCCGCCCAAAAAGAAGGCTTGACCATCACCCAAGTGGCCGAGACCCACATCCACGCCGACTATGTGAGCGGCGGGCGCGAACTGGCCGCCGCCACCGGCGCAACCCTATACGTCAGCGCGTGTGGCACGCCCGACTGGCAATACGCCTTCGCTACCGAGCGCGGGGTGGTGGCCGTGCGTGACGGTCAGACGTGGATGCTGGGTAACGTGCGGGTCGAGGCCGTGCACACCCCCGGGCACACCCCAGAGCACATCGCTTTCATGATTACCGATACCGCCGCCGCCGATGCCCCGATGGGGCTGTTTACCGGCGATGCGCTGTTCGTCGGTGACATCGGGCGCCCCGACCTGTTGGAAGAAGCGGCGGGGGTGGTGGGCACCAAAGTGCCGGGCGCACGCCAGCAATTCGCCACCGTGCAACGCTTGAAGGCCATGCCCGATTACCTGCAAATCTGGCCCGGGCACGGCGCGGGCAGCGCGTGTGGCAAGGCGTTGGGCGCTATCCCCTCGACCACGCTAGGTTACGAGAAGCGCTTCAACCCGGCCTTTCGCATCGAGGACGAGGGCGCGTTCGTCGATTGGTTGCTGGACGGGCAACCGGAGCCGCCGCGCTATTTCGCTCAGATGAAGCGGGTCAACAAGCAAGGCGCACCCTTGTTGCGCGACCTGCCGACCCCCGAACGCCTGACCCGCACCGAGCTGGAAATGTCCACCTTCATCGGCTCGCTGGTCACGGTGACGGACGACGTGGTGCTGATGCTGCCCGACCTCGCGATGTTGGACGACGTGCTGGCGCACCTGCGTGCCGTCGGGTTCGACCGCATCATCGGGGTGGCCACGCCGGACGTGTTGCGCGAGACCGACGGCGGCTTGCCCGCCATCGACGCGGTGGACTTGGCCGCGCTCGCCCAACCGTACATCCTCGACGTGCGCGGCCACGGTGAGTGGCTGACGCGCCACATCGTCGGGGCGCACAACCTGCCGCTGGCGCACCTTCCGGCGCGCTTGGCGCACGTCCCGACCGACCGCACGGTGTATGTCCAATGCGCCAGCGGCTACCGCTCGCAGATGGTGGCGTCGTGGTTGCGCGCCAACGGCTATGACAACGTGGTCAACCTGCGTGACGGCGAGGATGGCTGGGCGGCAGTTCTGCCGACCACCACGGGCGCGCTGTTGGCCGAGGGCGTCTAAGGGGTTCACCATGCTCGGCTTAGAGGTGCTGTTGGGTGGCCTGATTGGCGTGCTGTTGGGCGTGTTGGGCGGCGGTGGCTCGATTTTGACCGTGCCCGCGCTGGTGTACGTGCTCGGTCAATCGCCGCAGGCCGCCGTGACCGCTTCGCTGTTAATCGTCGGAAGCAACAGCGCGTTCGGCGCAATGCTCTACACGCGCACCGGTTGCCCCGATTGGAGGGTGGCGTTGACGTTCGGCGGGGTGGGGATGGTGGCGGCCTTCTTCACCGCGCAGCTCTCGGCTTTGTTCTCATCGCAGGTGCTGATGTCGCTGTTCGCCGGGCTGATGCTGGTGATTGGGCTGGCCATGTTGCTGCGGCGCAACGGGCGACCGAGCGCGGGCTTGCGCGCCGGATGGCCGGTCGTGCTGGCCAGCGGGGCGGTGGTCGGGGCGATAACCGGCTTTTTGGGCGTGGGCGGCGGCTTCTTGATCGTGCCTGCGCTGGTGATGCTGGTCGGGATGCCGATGCAGCAAGCGGTCGGCACCTCGTTAATCGTGATTGCGATGAACAGCCTCGCGGGTATCGCGGGGCACTGGGGCGACGCCCTGCCCGACCTCGGCCTGATTGGGGTGTTCACCGGCGCGGGCTTCGTCGGCATCTGGGCGGGCAAGTGGCTCAACCAGCGCCTGCCGACCGAACTGCTCAAGCGCGGTTTTGCCGTGTTCGTGATTGGGTTGGCGGTGGTGTTGCTGGCCGACAACCTGTTTGCGGTCGGCTGACTCGTTCAGCTCACAGTTGGATGAGAAGCCGAAACCCCCGACCACACCCGCTGATATAATGGCCTTATGTCGAACGGTCAGAAAATAAGCGGTGTAGCGTATGTTCAAGTGGGTGTTGGTCGGGTTGGTGGTGGTCGGCGTCGCGCTGTCCGGCTTTTCGTTGATTGAGTCCGGCGGGGATGGCGACGTGACGGCCACCGCGCAGTTGTCGGCTCCCCAGACCGATACATCGGGCTTTGAGCGGGCGGTTGCCCCGCTCGAGTGGTCGTTCCCGCGCAATTATGGCGCCCACCGCACCTATCAAACCGAGTGGTGGTACTACACCGGCAACGTGCGCGACCCCGAGGGGCGTCACTTCGGCTATCAGTTCACCATTTTCCGGCGCGCCATCGCCCCTGAGAGCGAGGCGGCCAGCGAGAGCGAGTGGCGCACCAACCACATGTATATGGCGCACTTCACCGTCAGCGACATCGCCGACCAACGCTTTTATCATGAGCAACGCTTCAGCCGAGGCGGGGCGGGCTTGGCCGATGCCCTCCCGCACGATGACGCGCCGGACGCGCCGTATCGGGTGTATTTGGAAGATTGGGAAATCGCTGCGGTCGAGGGCGAGGCCGACCTGTTCACCATCCGCGCCACCAGCGTCAACGGTTTTGCGGTCGATTTGACGTTGGAAGCCTTGAAAGCCCCCGCGTTGCAAGGCGAGGGTGGCCTGAGCGCCAAGAGCGGCGTCCCGGGCAATGCCAGCCACTATTACAGCCATTCGCGCCTCGCCACCACCGGCAGCATCACGCTGGGCGAGCAGGTCTTCGCGGTCGAGGGGTTGTCGTGGAAAGACCACGAGTTCAGCACCTCGGCGCTGGGCGAGGACGCGCTGGGCTGGGATTGGTTCGGGCTGCATTTCGACGACGGGCGCGACCTGATGATTGGGCAAATCCGGCTGGTCGAGGGCGGCAAAGAACCGGCCTTCGGTGGGTTGCTCATCGAGGCCGACGGCAGCACGCGCTACCTGCCGTCCGACGATTTCACCATCACCCCGACCGCCACGTGGGTCAGCCCGCACACCGGCGGGGAGTACCCAGCGGGCTGGGAGATTCGCATCGAGTCGGTCGATTTGACGTTCACCGTCACCCCGCTCCAGCCCGACCAAGAATTGTACGACAGCGACCCAGTCTATTGGGAAGGCGCGGTTGAGTTGTCGGGGGATGTGACCGGCTTCGGCTACGCCGAGCTGACCGGCTATGTTGACCCGATGACTCGCCGGTTCTAGATTTGCCGTATACAAACCCCGCGCCCGTGGCTACACTCATCATCATGACCCCAATGGCCGTGATGAAAAGAGGTTTGCCATGACGCTCCGTGAAGCCGTGATGATCGTGTTGCGCCGCTGGTGGGTGGTCGTGTTGCTGGCCGCGATTGCCGCCGGTGCGACCATCGTGGTCTCGCGCTTGCAGACGCCGGTCTATCGCGCCACCCAGTTGGTGCTGATCCAGCCGTCGCGCTCCGACTTCGGCCTGACCGAGGCCAGCCGCCTCTTGCTCAACCCGATGGTGGTCTACCTCGACAGCTCGCAAATCGCGGGGCGCATCATCGATGATTTGCAACTGCCCTACACCCCAGAGCAACTGATGGCGCGCAAGACCATCGCGCCCGACACGCTCCGCATGGTGATCCAAATCGACGTGGACTTGGAAGATACCGGCCTCGCCGCCTCGGTGGCGCAGGCGTGGGGCGAGGCGCTGGTCGAGTATCGCAACCAGCAAAATCAGGCCGCCGCCCGTGAAGACCGCGTGCTGGCCGTCCTGCCCGATACGCCCGCCTTGCAACAAATCGCGCCCCAAACCACCCTGAACGCGGTGGCGGCGGCGGTGCTGGGCGTGTTGTTGGGGGTGGTGGCCGCGTTCGGCATCGAGTTCGTCGAGAGCATGGTGCTGCGCCGCCGCGAAGACCTCGCTAAGCTGGAGGTTACGCTGTTGGCGTCGATTCCGGCTGGGCGCGAGTAGGCCGCCAGCTCAGCCACAACAACACCAACACCCCCGCCACGATGGCGTGGTCGGCGAGGTTGGAGACGTTGGAAATCACGCCCGGGATTCGGTAATTGATGAAATCGACGACGTGGCCATACATCACGCGGTCGATGGCGTTGCCCAGCGCCCCGCCAATCACCAAGCCGAAGCCGATGCGTTGCCCCCACGCCCCCGCCGAACTGCGGTGATGCATGACCAGCATGAGGATGGAGACGACCACCGCAATCACGCTGAACACATCGCCCGCGCCGCTGAACATCCCGAAGGCCGCGCCGGTGTTTTGGCTGTGGATGATGCGGAACACCTCGCGCAGGGCGGGGATGGGCACCACCATCTGCCCGACGGCCACGCGGTCGATAATCAAGAGCTTACTGGCTTGGTCAATCAACAAGACGCCGCCAATCAGGCCAACCAGCGCCAGCCAATGACGGGCGCTCGGGCGCGCTACCATGAGGGAGGGGAGTGAGTCGCTCATAGCAATGCCAGCGCCACCCCGACCATCGCGCACAACACCCCAATCAACCAAAAACGCTGCATGACCTGTGTCTCGCTCCAACCGATTTTTTCGTAATGATGGTGCAGCGGCGCCATGCGGAACAAGCGTTGCCCACCGGTCAAGCGGGCGTAGCCGACCTGCAAAATCACGCTGATGGTCTCGGCCACCGGCACGATGGCAATCAACGGCAACAACAGCCATTGGCCGGTCATCACCGCCACCAGCCCGAGCGCCGCCCCCAGCGCCATGCTGCCGGTATCGCCCATGAACAGCTTGGCCGGGTGGGCGTTGAACCACAAGAAGGCGAAGCACGCCCCGACCAGCACGAAGCAAAACTGAGTGATGAACACCTGCCCCTGCACATACGCAATCACCCCATACGCGGCGAAGGCGGTGGCCGAAATCAGGCCGCAGAGCCCGTCGAGGCCGTCGGTGAAATTGACCGCGTTACTGCTGCCGATGATGATGAAGACGGTGATGGGGATGAACAACCACGGCGGAATCTCGATGGCGACCGGCAACAACGGCACGCTCACCTGATTGGCCGCCGCAAAACCGCCGTCATACAACGAGAACACCACCGCCGCGCCGGTCGCCAGCACCAGCTGGCCAAGCAGTTTGACGCGGGGCGACAAGCCCTCGCCCATCAGGCCGCGAGAGATGCGGATGCCCTCGAAGTCGTCAATCCAGCCCAAAATGGCGAAACCGACCATCACCGCCAACAACAAGAAAATCGAGCCGCCGTCGCCACCGCGCAACACGCTGGAGATGTTGAGCGCCACGCACAACAACACGGTCGGGATGACGATCATGGTGCCGCCGGTGGTCGGGGTGCCTTTTTTGTGGGCGTGTTGCGAGACCTCGGGCAGGATGTTCTTGCCCATCCGCAACCGGCGCAAAATTTCGATGAAGGGGCCGCCCCAGATGACGCCCAAGAGGAAGGTCAGGCCGCCGACGGTGAGCGCCAGCGGCAGGGAGGTCGAGGTCTCCATAACGGGGATGTGTGCCTTTCTGCGCGCCGCCCGCCGCCGTGCGGTGCGAGGGGCGCGGTACGCCGTGTGTCTGATGGCTTAGCCGCGACGGCGCAGCACCCCCAAGACGGTGATGAGGCCGAGCACGGCACCCGCGAGTATCGAGGCGAGCGCCCCCCACGGCAGTTCGGCGGGCGGGTCGGCGGGTGTTTGCCCTAGTGTAACATCTGGGGCGTCCGTCTGCACCGGTGGGGCGCTGGTCGGGGCGGCCACGGGCGGCGCAAGGCTGGGCAACGGCGAGGCGGTCGCAAGCGGCATCTCGCCCATCCCGCCCGCGGGTGCGGCCTCGAAGGTCTGCGGCGCGGGCGTCCCCTCAGGCAGGGCGAAGCTCCGGAACGCGGCATCCTCGGCGGGCGTGGCGGTCAGGTCTTGGCCGGTGACCATCGCCGCCATCGGCAACACGTCCACGTCTGCGGTACCGGCAAGGTCGGGGGCGGGTTGCGACTGGAACAAGAGCGTATCGGCGTCCTCGCCCGCGCCCTCGTCGCTCATCGCCTCCATCTCCTCGGTCGCCACGGTGGTCATCAGCGGTTCGGGCGTGGGCGCGAGGGTCTCGGCGGCCATCGCCACCTCGCCACCGGAGAGGTTTTGGGTTCTGGGGGTGTTGGCCTGCATCAACCCGACGAAACCGGCCACCAGCAGGATGGTCGAGGCCGCGGCGCTCACCACGCGCAAGCCGTAACGCTGCACCCACCCCCAGCGGGGCGAGGGCGGGGCGCTGGCGGCGCGCTCACGGTCGATGCGGCTGGCTTGCTCGCGGGTCAATCGAAAGTCTCGCGGGGCGGCCAGCTCGGGCAGGTCGTGGATGAGCGCGACCACGCGGCGCATCACCGCCACCTCGGCAGCAAAGGCGGGGTCGGTGGCGAGGCGCTGCTCGACGGCGCGCAGGTCATCGCCCTCCAGCGCATCGTCGAGGTAAGCAGAAATCAGGTCATAATCGCGGTCGGTCAGCATGACGCACGCCTTGCCGCGTCGGCGGCCACTGGGTTGAGCTTGTTACGAATCCAGACGAAACACATCGGCAAAAAGTTCCCGTTTGGCCTCGAGGCACCGGCGCATGGCGAGTCGGGCGCGGCTGAGGCGCGATTTGACCGTCCCGAGCTGTGACGCCGTGGTGTCGGCCACTTCTTGATAGCTATAGTCTTCGATGTCGAACATCACCAGCGTGGTGCGCTGGTCGTCCGACAACCCGCTCAGGCAGTCTTGGATGGCGCGTTGCAGGTCGCGTTGCTCGGCGGCTTGTTCCGGCGAGGCGTCGGGGGCGGCCAACGGCGCGCCGTCGTCGCCCTCTGCCCCCGGCAGGTCTTCGATCGAGTCGGCAGGGCGGCGCTTCTCGTAGCGCAGGCGGTCGTACACCCCGTTGGTCACGATCCGCAGCAACCACGCCCGAAAGCTCCCCCCACGGAAGTCGTGAATCTTGCGGTAGGCGTGGATGAACGCCTCTTGTGCCGCGTCGGACGCCCGAAACGGGTCGCCCAGCAAGCGATAGGCCACGCTGTAGGCCGCGTTTTGATAGCGCGTCACCAGCGCGTTAAAGGAGTCGAGGTCACCCCGTTGGGCGGCCAAGACCAATTCCACATCATCTGACAGGGTCGGCATTGACGTTTCCGTCCGTTTTGCCTATACTAAATAGCACGTCGCCGGAGTGGTGAAATGGCAGCCACGAACGACTCAAAATCGTTTGCCCCAAAGGCGTGTGGGTTCGACTCCCACCTCCGGCACATCTCTTGAAAACGGTTCATCGATAAACGATGAGCCGTTTTCGTTATCGTGGGCAAGTGTAGCGCAAAAGCACCCCAACGGGGTAGGCGTTCGGCCTACGCTCAGCGCACCACCCGCCACCCCATCCCGCTCAGGTGGTGAGATTGGGCGCGCCCGCCCCACGTCAACACCACATCGACCGCCTCGCCCGCCCCGACCCGCCCCAGCGCAATCACGCGGAAACCGACCATCTGCTCGCCCTCGAACACCACCACCACCGCCCGCGCCATCTCGACCGGCACGGTGCTGGTATTGCGAAGCCGCCCGCGCACCCGATAGCTGTCGTTGCCGGAGGTGGCGTCATCGGCCTCTACCGCCAGCGCTTGCCAATGGGCGTCGGGCGCGGTTTGGCCGTCGATGCTCAAGATGATTTCATCGGGCAGGGTGTCGGTCAAGAAGCGGTAGGGGGCGCTGCCGAACGCGGGCACGAACGGTTGCTCGAGGGCGAAGGCGTGGGTGCGGTCGGCTTGCCCCGCCGTCCGCTCGAGGGTGTGCAGCGACACCCACCCGACCGGCTCGGCTTGGCGGTTGAGCACCAACCCGACGCACTGCACCCCACCGCCCAACAACGGCTCACACTGCGGCGCGTCGGCCTCGAGGCGTGGGGCGGCGGCGGGGGTGGCGGTCATGATGCGGGGGGCGGGGCTGGTGGGGGAGCCGCCACCGGGCGGCTTGACCACCGTCAGGGTGACGGGCAAGGGGGTACTACTGCCGTCGATGGGCGGGGTCGGGGGCAAGGCCGGTGAACAGGCCGTGACCATCACGCTGATGAACGCGGCACACACGCCCAGTCGCCAACCCCAGAAGCCCATCGCTAATGGTTTTCCCTCGCTATCCCAAAACATCGGGGATTATCCCACATTATAGCCCAATTCACCCTCTGGGCGAACGCGGTAAGATAGGTAGAATTGCCCAAACTTGTCGGCGCGACGTTGGGGTCGCAGAAACGGAGTACACACCTCATGGCGCAAGACACCCCTTTAGAAGTCTTGGTCGGGCAACGCCTGAAGGCCTTGCATCGCACGGTCGGGACGGCGGAAAGCTGCACCGGCGGCCTGATCGCTCACCTGCTGACCGAGGTGGCGGGCAGCTCGGCCTATGTGCTGGGCGGCATCGTGGCCTATGCCAACAGCGCCAAGGAGCAGTTGCTGGGCGTGCCCGCCAGCTTGCTGATTCAGCACGGCGCGGTCAGTGAGCCGGTGGCGGTGGCGATGGCCGAGGGCGCACGGCGCGCCCTGCGGGTCGATTACGCCATCGGCGTGACCGGCATCGCGGGCCCGGGCGGCGGCACGCCCGAAAAGCCGGTCGGCTTGGTGCACATGGCGATTGCCACACCACACGGTACCTTCCCGTCGGTGTTCAATTGGAACAGCAACGACCGCACGCTCAACAAGGAGCGCTCCGCCGAGGCGGCCTTGCGCTTGCTGTTGGAGCGGCTGGGTTGATGCGTCGGCTGTGCGCGGGGGTATGGGTGCTGTGCGCGGGGGTGCTGGCGGCCTGTGCGCCCGCGCCCGACCCCGCCCCTGCACAAACCAACGCCGCCCTCAACGGCACCCTCGCGACCGAGGCCGCGCTGTTGCGCGCCAGCGCCACCTTCGGGGCAGACCAGCGTGACGCCACCCGCGTGGCCGCCAACGACCTGCTCAGCCGTGCGCGCAGCCGCCAAAATAACCTCATCAGCACGCTGGAGGCGCTCGATGTGCCGCGCCCCGACGTGCGGCAAATCACGCCGGTGGTGTTGCCCACCTCGCCGGTGCAGGCCACCCCCACCCCCGACCTGCTGACCGTGGCGGGCGGTGTGACGCTCTCTGCGCCGACGCCCGACACCGAGAGCACCCCCACCCCCAACGTGACCATCCCGCCCGCCCAGCCGACCAACACGCTCGACCCCGCTCTACCGCGCCTCGCCGATGTCGTGACCGCCGCCGCGGTTGGGTCGGACGATTGCGCGCTGGAGCCGGTCGTGACCTTCTCGCCCAGCACCGCGCAGATTTATGTGGTGGCCACCGCCTATAACCTCGCGCCCGGCGGGGTGATTGGCTCGCGCTGGTTGAAAGATGGGCAAGAGGTGGCCTATTACGAGTTCGCCCCCGATTTTCGGGTCGAGGGGGCGTGCATCTGGTTTTTCGTCGATCAGAGCGATTTTACGTTTACCAGCGGCAGCACCTACCAAATCGTCCTAAGCGCCAACGGGGTCGAGCTGCAAGCGGTCGGGTTTGTGGTGAGTGAGTAGCGTGCAAGGCTGGCCTGTTGGATGGTCGTTTGCCGGTGCGGTACACTTCGGCTAACGACAAGGTTCCTAGATGGGGGGATGGGCGATGACGGTTTCGGTGTGGCAGGCGGATGGCAAGCAACCGGTGCGCGAGGTCGATGTGTTGATCGTAGGGGCGGGCATCGTCGGGACGGCGGCGGCGGTGTTCGTCCGGCGGCACGGGCGCGTGCCGGTCATCACCGAGATGCGTGACGTGGCGCAAGGCGCTTCGGGGCGCAATGCCGGCTTCATGATTACCGGCCTCGACGCCTATGCCATCAGCGAGCGCACCCACCACATTTGGCACGAACTGATCGCGGCGCACGGGGTGCGTTTCGAGCGCATCGGGTCGATGCTGTTGGCCGAGTCGGAGACCGAGGCCTAGGATTTGACATTGGCCTACGCCGCCATGCGCGCCGATGGCCTCTCGCCGGTCTTCCATGACCACGACCCGCTTGGGCGCGGTTATCTGGCGGCCCTCGAGCAACCCCAAGACGGCGCGGTGCAGCCGGTCGAGCTGGCGCAGGCCGCCCTACGCGAGTCGCGGGCGGATTTTATCGACAACAACGAGCTCTATGGCCTCGAGCAGGCCGAGGGGCATGTGGTCGTCCGCACCCGCAAGTTTACCTTTCACGCGCAACAGGTGTTGCTGTGCACCAACGCCTACTCGCACACCGTACAC
>JALONY010000407.1 GCA_025454715.1 Anaerolineae bacterium | reverse complement strand
TCGCATCGCCCGCGAGGGGGTGGTGGCGGTGCGCGGCGCATTGCCCATGCCCTGCGATGGGCGCGTGTTGTGCGTCGAGTTCGCCTCGGTCTTGGATTCCGGCATCGTCGAGGCGGGCGGCTTGGCCGGTTTCGCCAAGTTGTGGCAGGCGCGCACCGGCCTTCCGGCCATCTCGCTCAAGGTCGATGACGATGAGCGCTTCGCCGAGGCGCTGGCCAACGCCCAGCTCAGCGACCGCGTGCTGGTCGCCACCCGCAGCGCCCACCTCAGCCCCCAACAAGCCCGCAAAGCCCGAGCCTTGCTGACCGCCGCGCCCACCAATGCGCTGGTCGCCCTACGTAACCCGTTCGACGGCGCGATTTTGCCCGATGCACAAATTGTTATTTGCACCAGCGGGGATGCGGAGTCACAGTTAGAGGCCGCGGTCGATGCATTGTTGGGCATGTTCGCCCCAGCAGGTACACCGCCCATCCCACTGGAGTAACACCCGTTATGGCTCCCCTGCTCACCGGCCTAGACACCCTCCAAGCCGATGGCTTCGCCTTGTTGCGCGGCCTGAAGGTCGGCCTCCTCACCCACCCTGCCGCCGTCGATGCCCAGCTTCGTAGCCCGTACCACATCTTCACCCATACCCCAGAGCTAACCTTGAGCGCGCTCCTCTCGCCCGAGCACGGAATCTGGGGGGTGGCGCTCAACGGTGAATACGTGCAATCGACCGTGGACAAGCGCACCGGCATCCCCATCCACAGCCTGTACGGCACGCAGATGCGCCCGACCCTCGACATGATGGCCGGACTCGACGTGCTGGTGGTCAATTTGCAAGACGTGGGCGTGCGCTATTACACCTACATTTGGACGTTGGCGCACGTCTTGGACGCGGCGGGCAACTACGGGATGCCGGTCATCATCCTCGACCGCCCCAACCCACTCGGCGGCCAAATCGTCCGCGGTACCGGCGTCCATGCGGGCTACGAGTCGCTGGTCGGGCTGCACGATATGCCGGTGTTGCACGGCCTGACCATCGGCGAGTTCGCCAAATGGTACAACGCCCGCCACAACCCCACCCCCTGCGACCTCGCGGTCGTGACCTGTCGCGGCTGGCACCGCAGCATGACGTGGGCAGACATGCGCCAGCCGTGGATTAGCACCTCGCCTGCCATCCCGCACCTCAGCACCGTCCAACACTACGCGGGGGCGTGCCTCATCGAGGGCACCAGCCTCTCGGAAGGGCGCGGCTCCTATCTGCCGTTCGAGGTGGCCGGTGCGCCAGACATCGACCCGATCGCGCTGGAGCACGCCCTCAACGGGCTGAACATCGCTGGGGCGGCCTACCGCGCCCACGTCTTCAAACCAACCCTCAGCAAACACGCCCAGACCGCGTGTTACGGCATCCAAGTCCACCCCAACGGGCGCGAGTTCGACCCCGTGCGGGCGTGGGTGGCGGTCATGGTCACGGTCAAGCGCTTGTTCCCCAGCGCGTTCGCGTGGCAACCGCCCTACGAGAACCGGATGCACATCGACCTGTTGGCCGGTTCGTCCCAGTTCCGCGAGATGCTCGACAACGGTGCGACCACCGATGACCTGATGGCGCACTGGGAGGCCGACACCCGCGATTTCGTCAATGACCGACGGGAGTTCCTGTTGTATGCCTGACTCCATCTCGCGCCGCCTCAGCACCTATATGAACGACCACCTCGGCGACCAATACACCGCCGCGCAGGTCTCGGTCTATCATCGCGGGCGGCGGGTGGTGGCATTGTATCTGTCGAGCGTGAAATGGCATGACCTCGCCTCGTTGACCAAGCTCTACACCACCACCGCCCTTTTGCAACAGGTCGGTGCGGGGCGGGTCGGGCTACACACGCCCGTGGCGCAGGTCATCCCCGAATTTGCCGCCGGTGGGGCGCGCCGCGTGGTCGATGGCGGGGTCAACCCGCACACCCGCCGCGTCGAGCCGCCCGACCCGCGCTTCGCGGGCAAGCTCATCGACCCCGAGAGCGTCACCCTGTGGCACTTGCTCACCCACACCTCTGGCCTCGCGCCGTGGCGCCAGCTCTACCGCGCCCCCGACCAGCCCCGCCCGATGGCCGACGCGCTGGCCGAGATTTATGCCTCGCCGTTCATCGCCCCGCCCGGGCACGCCGTCCGCTATAGCGACCTCGGCTTCATCCTGCTGGGCGAGGCGGTCTTCTACCCACCGCGCCCCATCCCGCCCGCCACCCTCACCCACTACGCCCCGACCGAGTACGATGCCGATTGGCGACAGCGGCGGGTGTGGGGTGAAGTGCACGACGAAAACGCCTATGGCCTCGGCGGGCAGGCCGGTCATGCGGGGTTATTCGGGACTGCCGAGGCGCTGGCGTCGTTCGGGGCGCGCTGGTGCGATGCCAGCGTACCCGGCATCCCCGCCGACCTCGCCCGTGACGCGGTGCGCGTGCACGCCCAAACCGACGACGAGCGGCGCGGGCTGGGCTGGATGGTGCGCTCGCTGGGCACGTCCAGCGCAGGGCAA
>JALONY010000406.1 GCA_025454715.1 Anaerolineae bacterium | reverse complement strand
CTATGAGCGGGCTGGCGTGCGCGAGTATTGGCTGGCCGAGCCGACCACCGAGACGTTGGAGGTCTGGACGCTGGGCGAAAAAGAATATACCCTCGTCGGGGTGTATCGCGCCCCGCAATCTTTCCCCTCGCCCGCCCTCGGTCAGGCCGTCGTGCTCAGCGAGGTTTACCCGTCATGAGCGCCCAGCCCATCGCCCCTGCCCGCCTGAGCCTAGGCGAGTTCCTCGCGCACCCCGAGACCCTGACCCCAACCGAATTGTTCGAGGGAGCCGTCATCGTGTCGCCTGCACCGTCTTTTCGCCACCAAAAACTCGCCTTCCACCTCGCCAAGCGGATTGAGCAGTGGGCAGGGCGGGGTGAGGTCGCGATTGCGCCGGTCGATGTGGTGCTGAGCGACTCGACCGTGGTGCAGCCCGACCTGTTGTGGATTGCGCCCGACAACGACCGCTGCTATGAGCGGGCTGGCGTGCGCGAGTATTGGCTGGCCGAGCCGACCACCGAGACGTTGGAGGTCTGGACGCTGGGCGAAAAAGAATATACCCTCGTCGGCACCTATCGCGCCCCGCAGACCTTCGTCTCGCCCGCCCTCGGCCACGCCGTGCCGGTCAGCGAGGTCTACCCCATGGAGTCCCCGAAATGACGTTCTACGCCCAAATCGCCCGCTATTACGACGCCGAAAACACCGATAAGACCGACGACATCCCGTTTTACCTCGACTTGGCCGAGCAACACACCGGCCCCATCCTCGACATCGCCTGCGGCACTGGGCGCGAGGTGTTCCCGTTGGCGCGGGCGGGGCACACCGTGCACGGCATCGACATCGAGCCGCGCATGTTGGCGCGTGCCGAGGCCGTCCTCAAGCGTGAGCCCAAGCTGAAGCGCAAGGTCGCGTTGCACGAGGGTGACGTGCGCACCTATGACGGCCTGCCCGAGGATTTCTATGGCCTGACCATCGTCCCCTACAACGGCATGATGCATTTTCATACCCAAGACGACCAATTGGCCGTGCTGCGCAACCTGCGCAAGTGGACGAAGACCGGCGGCCTGCTGGTGCTGGATTTGCCCAACGCGGGCGATGTGTACGCCACCGAGGACACCGACGCCATCATTTATGAGCGCACCTTCCTCGAGCCGGAGTCCGGCAACCGCGTGATGCAACAATCCATCAGCCTGCTCGACCGCACCGCCCAACTGCTGCAAGTGACGTGGATTTACGACGAAATCGGCGAGGACGGCACCGTCAAGCGCACGTTCGCCCCGCTAAAGCTGTATTATTATTTCTACAACGAAATGCGCTTGTTGCTGTCGGCCAGCGGGTTCGCGGTCGAGGCCGTCTATGGCGACCTCGAATACGGCGAGTATGGCGACGGCTGCACGCGCATGGTGATTTTCGCCCGCGCCGTCTAGGGCGCGGCGCACGACCAGACAGGCGGCAAACCACGCATGAGCGCAGTGATGGCATGGGTATTCGGCGGGTTGGCGCTGGGGTTGGGCTTGCTCAACACCGCGCCCCGCCTCGGTGAACGGACATGGACGACCCAGATGGCACTGCCCGAGGTGATGCACCTGCCGCTGGCGATTTGCGCGGCGGCCATCCTGACCGGCTGGATGAGCGGCCAAAGCGTGCCGCTTGCGTTCGGGCTGGTCGGGGTGGGGTTGTGCGGGTGGCCGTTGCTGCACATCCAGCGGGCGGTGCGCGCCCACGACGCGCAAATGCGCCGCCTGACCGGAGAGGATTACCCCGCCAACGTGCCCACCCATCACGCGGTACAGCCGCGCCGCTGGTCGCTGAGCCAAGCCATCACCGGCGCGTGGAAGCACCGCGATATCCGCGTCGAGCGCGATGTGGTGTTCGTCGAGCGCCCGACGCGCCCGCTCAAGTGCGACATCTATCACCCCAACCAGCCGCCCGCCTTCAACGGGCGTCACGCGGCGGTCATCGTGCTGCACCCGGGGGCGTGGTCGGTCGGCGATAAATCGTGGTATTTCGAGCCGCACGACCGCGCTTTGGCCGCGTGTGGCTTCGTGGTGATTGATTGCCAGTACCGCTTCGTCGATGAGGTGGGCTGGCCTGCCCAGATGGACGACGCCCGCGCCGCCATCCGCTGGGTCAAGGCCAATGCCGAGCGCCTGAACATCGACCCCGAGCGCGTGGCCATCTTGGGGCGCAGCAGCGGCGGGCATGTCGCCCTCTCGACCGCCTTCCGCGCCACCGGCGCCCATGCCGATACCCGCGTGCGCGCCGTCGTCACGCTGTACGCCCCGACCAACCTGACCATCATCGGCGAGCACCCGGGCGAGGCGATTTATAAGCTGTTCGGCGGCAACCCCGACGACTGCGACGCGGTTTACCGCGACGGCACACCGCTGTTTTTTGCTCATCCCGAATGCCCGCCCACCCTGATGGTGCACGGCCAACGCGACGGGGTGGCACACTGGATCCACGCCGACCAGATGCGCTGGCAATTGCAGCGCCACGGCGTGCCGGTCGGGGTGTTGCGCGTGCCGTGGTCGCACCACTCGTTCGACGTGTCGCCGATTGGCCTCGGGGCACAGCTCACGCAATATCACATCGACCGTTTCTTGGTATGGAGCCTCTCCGATGAGCGATGAACACGACCCGATCGAGCAATCGACGGTGGCGATGCCGCCCCAGCCGCACACCTACGAGCACGGCTGGCAGGCGTGGCAAGCCGTTTTGGGGCGCATGTCGCAAGCCGACAGCCCCGACGCCCGCCTGCGCATCGAGGTCAGCCGCCGCGCCGACGCCAAGACGGTCTGGGCGGTCGAGGTGCAGTGGAGCGCCCGCGTCGAGCGCACCAGCGAGCAC
>JALONY010000405.1 GCA_025454715.1 Anaerolineae bacterium | reverse complement strand
GATGATGCGGGTCTCGGCATCGATATACAGCGAGAGGTTGCTGGCATAATTGTCGAGGTTATGTCCTTCCGAGGCTGCATCCAACAAGTTGCGCAACCGCTTGTAATCGGCCTCCAACATCTCGAGCTGGCGGACGCGGTTTCGCAACGTGTCGATATCATACTCTTCGATGGATGGGGTAGGCTTGGGCTTGGCCATATCAGCCTCTCGATGCATGGGCATAGTGCGCTGTTGTGTCTTTAGTGTAGCCCATTTTGCCCAACCTACCCACACAAACCGCGATTCTGGTGCATCGAACCGACTGTGTGGCCAATGGTCTACACCCACGCTATAAAAACAGGTTTGCCTTGAGTAAAATAGAAGTGTGTTCGACGGCAAAACCGCAGGGAGACCCCATGGCGACAAAACTCGATGTGTTCGGCGCACGCTCCACTCTCTTTCGGTCGGTAATCAGCAAGTCCCGTATTACCGGCTCTCCCGCCTGAAAGAACTCGGCATCGGCCACCTCGACCGCTTGCCGTTCAGCATCAAAATCCTGCTCGAAAACGCCCTCCGCAACCTCGACAACTACGAGGTCAGCGAGAAGGATGTCCGCAATCTCGCCGCTTGGAACCCCGCCGACGCCGACCGCCCCGAAATCCCGTTCAAGCCCGCCCGCGTCGTGCTGCAAGACTTCACCGGCGTGCCGTGCGTGGTAGACCTCGCGGCGCTCCGCTCGGCCATGGTGCGTATGGGCGGCGACCCCGCCAAAATCAACCCCAACATCCCGGTAGACCTCGTCATCGACCACTCGGTGCAGGTCGATGCGTTCGGCCTGTCCGACGCGCTCCGCATCAACGCCGAGTACGAGTTCGAGCGCAACCGTGAGCGCTACGAGTTCTTGCACTGGGGACAAAAGGCGTTCGACAACTTCCGCGTCGTCCCGCCCGCCACCGGCATCATACCCCGATACGCTGGTCGGCACCGACAGCCACACCACCATGATTAACGGCCTCGGCATCTTGGGCTGGGGCGTCGGCGGCATCGAGGCCGAGGCCGCCATGCTCGGCCAGCCCATCTACATGCTGATGCCCGAAGTCATCGGCTTCAAGCTGACCGGCCAACTGCGCGAAGGCGCCACCGCCACCGACCTCGTGCTGGTCGTCACCCAGATGCTACGCAAGAAGGGCGTGGTCGATAAGTTCGTCGAGTTCTACGGCGCTGGCTTGAGCAAGCTCAGCCTGCCCGACCGCGCCACCATCGCCAACATGGCGCCCGAATACGGCGCGACCATGGGCTTCTTCCCGATCGACGACGAGGCGCTGGGCTACCTGCGCCGCACCGGTCGCGATGAGGCGGTCGTGGAGCTGGTCGAGGCGTATGCCAAGGCGCAGGGCTTGTACCGCACCGACGACACCCCCGAGCCGCTCTTCACCGACACCCTCGAGCTTGACCTGAGCACCGTCGAGCCGTCGCTGGCGGGGCCGCAACGCCCGCAAGACCGCGTGCTGCTGCGCGACATGAAGCCGACCTTCAGCGACGCGCTCAAGGCACCGGTCGATAAGCGCGGTTATGCGCTGCAAGGCGAGGCGCTGGAGCGCACCGCCACCGTCGTCAACGGCCACACCACCGAAATCGGCCACGGCGCGGTCGTCATCGCCGCCATCACCAGCTGCACCAACACCAGCAACCCCTCGGTCATGATTGGCGCGGGCTTGCTGGCCAAGAAGGCGGTCGAGAAAGGCTTGACCCGCAAGCCCTACGTCAAGACCAGCCTCGCCCCCGGGAGCAAGGTCGTGACGGCCTACCTCGACCAAGCCGGCCTCACCCCCTACCTCGACGCGCTGGGCTTCCAGACCGTCGGCTATGGCTGCACCACCTGCATCGGCAACAGCGGCCCGCTGCCCACCGAGGTCAGCGCGGCGGTCAAAGAGGGCGACCTCGTGGCGGCGGCGGTCATCAGCGGCAACCGCAACTTTACCGGGCGCGTCAACCCCGACGTGAAGGCCAACTTCCTCGCCTCGCCCCCGCTGGTCGTGGCCTATGCGCTGGCCGGCACGGTCGATATCGACCTCGAAAACGAGCCGCTTGGCCACGGCGAGAACGGTCAACCGGTCTATCTGCGCGACATTTGGCCGACCCAGCAAGAAATCCTCGACGCGGTCGCCAGCAACATCACCGCCGAGATGTACCGCGAGCAATACGGCAACGTCTACGACGGCAACCCGATGTGGAACGCGATCCCCTCGGCCACCGGTCAGGTCTATTCGTGGAGCGAGGACAGCACCTACATCCACGAGCCGCCCTTCTTCCAAAACATGCCCGCCGAGGCGCAAGGCGTCGCCCCGATTGCCGGTGCGCGGGCGCTGGCCTTGTTCGGCGACAGCATCACCACCGACCACATCAGCCCCGCCAGCACCATCGGTGCCAACAGCCCGGCGGGCAAGTACCTGCAAGCGCGGGGCGTCGAGAAGAAGGACTTCAACAGCTATGGGGCGCGTCGTGGGGACGACCGCGTGATGTTGCGCGGCACCTTCGCCAACATCCGCTTGCGCAACCTGATGCTGGACAACGTGGAAGGCGGCTACACCAAGTACCTGCCGACCGGCGAGCAACTCTCGATTTACGACGCCGCCATGCAGTATCAGGCCAGCCAGACCCCGCTGGTCATCCTCGCGGGGCGCGATTACGGCATGGGCAGCAGCCGCGACTGGGCGGCCAAGGGCACCTTCTTGTTGGGCGTGCGCGCCGTCATCGCCCAGAGCTTCGAGCGCATCCACCGCAGCAACCTCGCCATGATGGGCGTGTTGCCGCTGGTGTTCGAGGACGGGCAGAGCTGGCAATCGCTGGGCTTGGACGGTAGCGAGACCTTCACCATCGAGGGGCTGGACAACGACATCCAACCCGGCGCCAAGCTGAGCGTGGTGGCCGCCGGTGCGGGTGGCGAGAAGCGCTTCACCGTCACCGCCCGCCTCGATACGCCGGTGGAGGTCGAGTATTACAAGAATGGCGGCATCCTCCAGACGGTGCTGCGCGGCTTCCTGAAGGCGTAAGCGCGAGCCAATCAATACCGCAAAACAGGGCAGGCCGGAGAGTGGCCTGCCCTGTTTTTTAACCCCCGAGGGATATAGGCGGATTTACTGCTCATAAACAAGCGGATTGAGCAAAAGCAACGGTACTCAGCGCAGCGAGAAGAACACCTACAACGACGACCAAGACGACGGGTTTCATGGCTATTGCCCATCCTCAAGTTCTTCGGGGAATTCCAGCAAGCGCTCTGGCTTGATACCATGCGAGACGGTGTAGGCCACCAGCGTATTGGCAAAAAACTCGAGGTCTGCCACCTCGT
>JALONY010000034.1 GCA_025454715.1 Anaerolineae bacterium | reverse complement strand
GTGATGGGGGTGTATAAGCCGGACGGTGATTTGACGTGGATTTTGGTCAACACCCAACCGGTCTTGATGCCCCCGAACGATGCGCTGACGGGTGTCGTCGCCTCGTTCGCCGACATTACCGACCTCAAGCTGGCCACCGACCGCATGAGCCAGATGGAGCGCGAGCGCGAGCACGCCCAATTGTTGAGCGCCTTCATCGCCAACACCTCGCACGAGTTGCGGACGCCGTTGACGATCATCGGCAGCAGCACCTATCTGCTCACCCGCACCATCGACCCGGGCAAGCGCAGTGAGAAGGCCGAGCAAATCGGCGCGCAAATCCGCCTGCTCGACCGCATGATTACCCAGCTTCAGGACATGGCGACGCTCAACCACTTGGATGGCATCGCGATGCACCGGATCTATTTTTGGGATGTGGTGAAAACGTTTGCGTCGGATTACCAACCGGCGCGCCAGAGCGTCCGGCTTGAAATCGATGTGTTACCCGACGGATTGGCCGTGATGGGCGACGCGGGGTTGTTGGGTCGGGCGGTTTGGCACGTGGTCGAAAACGCGGTACGCCACTCGCCGGAAGGTGGGGTGGTGCGGCTCTCGGGCGAGCGCAGTGACTCCGAGGCGCGGGTGCACATCACCGATGAGGGGGTGGGCATCGAGCCGCAGCATTTGCCGCTGATTTTCGAGGCGTTTTACAAGGCCGACGAGTCGCGCACGCAGGGTGCCAGCGCCGCGGGCATGGGCTTGACGATGGTCAAGCGCATCATGGACTTACACGGCGGGCGCGTGGAGGTCAACAGCAGTGCGGGGCATACCCGCTTCACGCTCAGCCTGCCGTTGGCGTTGTTGGCCTGAGCCGAACCGCTGAGGTTGAACGCACCCTCTGGGGCGCGGGGCGCGTTCAACAAGTCGGGACGGGGATGGGGCGTTAGGCGCGCCCGATGCGCTTGAGCAACATATTGTGCGCGAGGCGGTGCACCCGCTCTTGCAGGATGTTGGCGGTCTGGGTAAAGGCGAGGCTGCGCGCCACACTGCTGGTGATGCGGGTCGGGTCGGGGATGCTCCAGTGCAGCAGGTTGCCATCGATGTTCTCGGCAATCATGTCGCGGGCGAGGTCACAGACCGTGATGATCATGTCGAACGGTTGGTTGCTCACGTCTTCGAGCGAGTGCGTTTGCACGCTCCGCACGTCCGCGCCGACGGCTTGGGCGGCGCGCAAGGTGTCGGGGTGGAGGGCGGTGGGCTGCACCCCCGCGCTGACGACCTCGACATTGGGCGCAATCGAGCGTAGGATGGCTTCGGCCATCGGTGAGCGGGCGTTGTTGCTGGAGCAGATGAACAAGACCCGCCCAGTGATTTGGGTGTAGTCGATCTGGTTGACGGGCGCGAGGTACAGCGACTCCATCATGCCGTTGGCGGCTTGCTGCATGTATTGGAAGTCGAGCGAGTAATAGATGTCGCGCCCATCGGCTTGGCTGCGTTGCGAGCGGACGAGGCCGCCATCGCGCAGTTTCTTGAGGTGGTACGAGACGAGGTTCATCGGCTCACCGACCAAGTTGACCAGCTCCTGCACGCGCAAATCGCCGTGAATCAAGGCGCGTATCATCGTCCACCGAATCGGGTGGGCGAGCAGGTCGATCAGCAACGGCATCTCGTCGCGTCGTTTATGCTGGGTCTGGGTGGGCTTGGGGGTGTTGTTGACTGTTTGGCTCATGGTGAGGTTCCCTATCCTACGCTCTTTGCAAACAAATTTGCTGCAAAGACCACACGTTTATTTCTATCATAACACAAATTATACGCAAAAATACAAAAGATACACAAGTTCACATTATCATACCAATTCGGTGAGTTCTGTCAGTGTGGAGCTAAGCGGACTCTCGGGGTGGGTGTGCGGGTGCGCCTTTTCGTATCGTGAAAGCGGTGTATCATGGTCATGATGTCGGCTTGGGCTTGTGCCGACGCTTGACGACCTAGAAAAGATGCCCCGATGGTGATCAACAAAACGACACGCTTCGTCCGCAAGGGCGTCCGCATCCTGCTGGAGCGTTTGCAAACGCAAGGCTTGCGGACGACGGTGATATGGGCCTATGGCCGAGGGATAGCAAAAGTGACCGGGATTCCACCGCTGCGGTTCAGCCGCGTGACCGATCAACTGTACGTCGGGCCGCAGTTCGATCAAAAAGGCAAGGCGCATCTCGAGGCCAACGGCGTGACCGCCGATGTCAACATGCGTATCGAGTTCGACGATGCCGAGTTCGGGCTGGCGCTGCAACACTATTGCTACTTGCCGACGGTGGACGATGACGCGCCGTCGATGGAGCACCTGCACGAGGGGGTGCGCTTCATCACCGAGCGGGTGGCGGCGGGTGAGCGCGTCTACATCCATTGCGCGGGCGGCATCGGGCGTGCCCCGACCATGGCGGCGGCCTATCTGATTAGCACCGGCGACTCGGTCGAGATGGCGCTGAAGCGGATTCGCATCGTGCGCCCGTTCATCAACCCGACCCCGCCCCAACTCGACGCGCTTCGGGCGTTCGAGGCCATCGTGCGCCGCAACCGTTAACCAATCGAGCTTTCGTGAACCCGTTTCAACGCCTTTTTAGCCGCCCTGCGCCGGTGGTGGTGGTCAGCGGCCTGCCCCGCTCTGGCACGTCGTTGATGATGCAGATGCTGGGGGCGGGTGGCCTGCCCCTCTTGACCGATTCGCACCGCCCTCCTGACGCCAGCAACCCCCGTGGTTATTACGAATATGCGCCGGTCAAGCGGATGCACCTCGGCGAGACGGCGTGGCTGGGCATGGCGCATGGGCGCGCCGTCAAGATCGTGACGGCTCTGCTCACCATGTTGCCGCCCGATGTGCCGGTGCGCTTGATTATGATGCACCGTGACCTCGACGAGGTGGTGCGCTCGCAACGGGCGATGCTGACGCGCCTGCACAAGCCGACCGACCACCTCGATGTTGGCCGCCTGAAGGCCGAGTATTTGGCGCATTTGTCGGCGGTGCAGGGCTGGCTAGAGCGGCGCGCCCACCTGACGTGGCTGGATGTCCATTATGCCGAGGTGGTGTGCGCGCCGCATTTGCATGTGCCGCCGGTGGCCAGCTTTTTGGGCGGCAAGCTGGACGTATCGGCGATGGTGCAGGCCGTCGAGCCGGTGCTATACCGCGAGCGGGCGCTCTAGGCCGATTTGTCGGAGCGCGGGTCGAGCGCGTCGCGCAGGCCGTCGCCGAGGAAGTTGATGCCCATCACGGTCATCAAAATCAAGATGCCGGGCGCGACCCACAACCACGGGGCTTGCTCGAAGAACTGGCGTGAGCCCTCGAGGATGTTGCCCCACGTGGCGGTCGGCGCACCCACGCCCACGCCCAAGAAGCTGATATAAGACTCCGACAAGATGGCACCACCGACCCCCAGCGTGGCGCTGACGACGACCGGCGCGACGATGTTGGGGAGGATGTGCTTGAAAATCAGGCGCAGGTCGGACGCGCCCAGCGCCCGCGCCGCCGTGATGAACTCGGCCTCTTTGAGGCTGAGCACCAACGAGCGCACGATGCGCGACAAGCCCATCCAGCTGGTCAGGCCGATGATGACGATGATGACCACCACGCTGCCGCTGAACACGCGCCCGAACAGCGCGATTTGGGGCACCTTGCCGCCGAAGATGTTGGCGATCATCAACAAAAACAGCAGGGTCGGGATGCTGAGCATGGCCTCGGTCAGGCGCATCAAAATCACGTCGATCCAGCCACCGAAATAGCCGGTGACCACCCCGACCGTCGTGCCAATCAGCACGGCCACCGTGACGGCCAAGAACCCGATCATGAGCGAGATTTGCCCGCCGTAGACGGTGCGGGCGAAGATGTCGCGCCCGATGTTGTCGGTGCCCATCGGGTGCTCGGTGCTGGGGGGTTGCAAGCGGCGGCTGGTGTCGTTGAAGTTGGCGTAGCTTTCGCTGAACAACAGCGACCCCAAGATGACGTAGCCGATGACGAACACCAGCAACACGGCGCCGAAGACCGCGCCACGGTGGCGCAAGAAGCGGCGCAGGGCGCGGTTGCTGTTTTTGCGTTGGTTGTCGCTTTCCATCAGGCGCACGGGCTTGTGGGTGGTGAGGGTTGCCATAGGTCTGTGCAGCCTTTCCTAGCTATAGCGGATGCGCGGGTCGAGGACGGTATACAGCAAATCGACGATCAACTGGCTGATGACCACGCCGACGGCAATCAACATCAAAATGCCCATCAAGACGGGGTAATCGGAGCGCTGGAGCGAGTTGATGAACAGGTAGCCCATGCCCGGCCACGCGAAGATGGTCTCGGTCACGACCGCCCCGCCCAGCAAAAACGGCAAATCGAGGCCAATCAGGGTGATGAGCGGGAGCGAGGCGTTCTTGAAGGCGTGGACGAACAAGGTGCGGCGCTCGGTGATGCCTTTGCTGCGGGCGGTGCGGATGTAATCGCTGCTGATGACCTCGAGCATGGTCGAGCGGATGTAGCGGCTGTAGGCGGCGATGCTGATGAGCGAGAGGGTGAGCACCGGCAAGACCATATGCCAGACCACCTGCTCGAAGGTGCGCCCGATGGCGGGGTCGAAGATGCCGCTGGTGGGGAAATAGGGCAACCCTGCCCGCCTCAGCCCAATCGAGAAGGCGTAAATCAGGGTATAGGCCATAATGAAGACCGGCACCGAGTAGAGCACGAACGAGATGCTGGTAAAGGCTTGGTCAAAAAACGAATATTTGCGGACTGCCGAGAAGATGCCGATGCCGAGTGAGACGGTCAAAATCAAGACCTCGGCGGTCAGGGTGAGCAGGAGGGTGTCGGGGACGCGCCCCCCAATCATCTCCAAGACCGGCTGGCGGGTGGCATACGACACGCCGAAATCACCGCGCAAGATGCCCCGACGGGTGCCGGTGCGCCCGGTCTCGGCATCCACCACCACCCAATCGTTGCCAATCAGCCAATAGACGTATTGGACGTGGATGGGCTGGTCGAGGCCAAGCTGACGGGCGAGGCGCTCGCGGTCGGCGGCGCGGGTGGGCTGACGCCCGCCCATGGTCGCCAGCGGGTCGCCGGTGGCTTGCATCAGCGCGAACAAGACGAAGCTGACGATCAACAGAAGCGGGATGGCCTGCAAAAGCCGCCGGATGACATAGCGCGCCATGAGTGAAGTCCTGTGCGTAGTGGGCTGGGGCTAGGGGGGTGGGGCATGGCGCAGGCGCACCATGCCCCGTGGGGCGGGGGTCAGCGCTTAGCTGGCCACGTCCCAGTTCTGGACATCCCAGAACGGCGTGACGCCGTTGAGGGCGACGTTTTGCAGGTCACTGCCGGTAATCCACACGTCGGCGTCGTGCCAAATGCCAATCCAGATGGCCGCGTCGAACATCTTCTGGTCGATTTGGTGGAAGATGGCGATGCGCTCGGCGAGGTCGGTGGTGCTCGATTGCTGCTCGAACAGCGCGTCCAGCTCGGGGTCGCAGTAGTAGTTATCGTTGGCGCCCACCGGGTTCTCGTCGCTGGGGATTTCGCTGCACAAGAAGCGGACGGTGTTGGGGTCGGGGAAGGTGGCCGGAGCGGTCGAGAGCTCGGCGATGTCGTATTGGCCGGTGCTGATGGGGCCGCCCTCGGCGTAGCCCGCGAAGAACTGATCCGACGGGAAGTTGATCAGCTCGGTGCCGATGCCGACCGCCGCCAGTTGTTGCTGGGCGATGGCTTGCAGGTCAACGCGGATGCCGCGGGTGTTGGTGACGAAGCGCAAGACCAGCTCGACGCCGTCCTTGTCGCGGGTGCCGTCGCCGTTGCTATCGACCCAGCCGGCCTCGTCCAACAATTGGGCGGCCATGGCGGGGTCAAACGGGTACGGGTCGATGTCGGGGTTGGCGTAGGGGGTGTTTTCCCAGAAGCTGTGCGGGGTGAAGGTGGCGCCGTAGTTCAGGGTGGCGTTGAAGTCGTCACGGTCGAACGCCATGGCAATCGCCTTGCGGACGTTGACATCGGTCATGGCGGGGTGGGCGCGCTCGGCGCTGGTGTTGAGGTACCAGCCCTCGTTGTAGCCCGAGGGGATGACCTCGACGGTCAGGCCAGCCTCTTCGAGGGCGGGCACATCGCTGAAGGCCACGAACGTGCCGAGGTCGCTATCGCCGTTAATCAGGGCGGCGACATAGGCCACTTCATCGGGGATGAAGGTCACGACCAGCGTGTCGATCTTGGGCTGACCCAGCACGTAGGCGGGGTTGGCTTGGAAGCGCATGAAGCTGCCGACTTCCCACGTCTCGAAGACGTAGGGGCCGCTGCTGACGGTCGGGTTGCGGTTGAAGTCGGCGGTGTCGATGCTGCCCTCGGCCTCGAAGACCGGGCGCAGGACGTGCTCGGGCAACACCGCGCCGAACAAGCTCAGCCACGGGGCATACGGCTCGGCGAAGGTGATGACCACGGTGGTGGCATCGGGCGCCTCGATGCTGACGAAACGGTCATACGGGGTGCGGCTACCGACCGCGTTGCCCTCGGCCATGATCATCTCGTAGGTGAACAAGAAGTCGGCGGAGTCCAGCGCGTCGCCGTCCGACCACGTCAGGCCTTCCTTCAGCTTGAGCGTGAAGACCGTGCCGTCGGCGTTGATGCCGCCGTTATCGACGCTGGGGATTTCGCTGACCAACACCGGAAACGGCGTCAGGTCGGCATCGAACGCCCACGCGCCCGACAGATAGAGCTGATAGGTGTAGCCCGCGAAGGTCATGCTGGTGTACAGCGGGCTGAGGGTGTCGGGCTCTTGCGGCCACGACACGGTGGCGGACTTGCCTTGCGCTTGCATCGGGGCGGCCATGACCGCCATCAACGCCAGCACCACGAGGGCGATACGGAAGAATCGCATGGGTCTATTTCTCCCTAAAACTTGGCTTGTCACACGGCGGGCGAGCCATTCTCGCCGCCGTAGCCCTAAACTATAACGCACTACTAATCAGTTGCAATACGCCTGACGCATTCCTAATGCGCGTATAGTTGCAAAAAGTACAAGTTCAGCGGATGATTAGACTAGCACGGCACGATACCCTCGATAAGGAGCTGCTCATGACTCGGCGCGCCGCTTTGTTAATTTGCACAATTTTACTAATTTTCTTTGTGCTACCTGCACAAGCCTCTGGGGTGATTTGCATCGGCACGCAACCGGTGGCCGCCGATGTGGAGGGCGGGTGTGGCGGGCGCTTGGTCGCCCAGACCAGCCCGAGCTTGCCGCTCAACACCGTGCCGCGCCTGAGCGGTAACGCGCCCGAGGTGGTGGCCGAGGAGCCGGGCGTGTTGATCGTCAACACCGCCTTCCTCAACCTGCGTAGTGGTGACGGCCCCGAGTTTACGCTGGTCGGGCGGGTGGCGGGCGGTGCGCGCCTCATCCCGCTGGGGCGCAACGATGCGTTTACGTGGTGGTACGTGCAGGCTGGCGACGTGACCGGCTGGGTGCTGGGCGAATTGGTCATCCCGCGTGGTGACTTGCGTGGCACGCCGGTGGTCGAGGCCGCGGGTGAATTGGCCTTGCCGCGCTTCTACCTGTTCAGCGCGGCCACCTTGCGGATGTTGCCGGATGGCGCATCGGCACCGGTGTGCGAGCTGGCGGGCAACCTCGAGTACGTCATCTTGGGGCGCACGTCCGATGCGGGTTTCTTTTACGTCGAGGCGACCTGCCGCGATGGGAGCGAGGCCGAGGGCTGGTTGGCGGCGGCGCTGGGCGCGGTGCGTAACTCGGGCGATTTGCCGATTGCGGTGCGCTGAGCGGTCAACGGCTGGCGTTGGGTTTTGGGGGGTGCACGCCAGCGTGCGCCCCTTTGTGTTGAGTGGGATGGGTGAAGACGAGGAGCAGACGTGATGGAGTACAAAATATTGGGGGCGACCGGCCTGCGCGTGAGCGTGGTCGGGATGGGGGCGTGGCAACTGGGCAGTGTGGATGTGGCCAGCGCCCACCGCTTGCTGGATATGAGCTATGACGCGGGCGTCAACCTGATTGACACGGCATCGGGCTATGATGAGAGTGAAGACCACATCGGGGCGTGGGATGCGGCCAAGAAGCAGCGTTCGGTCATCGCCACCAAAGCGCACGCGCCGCAAGGGTGCACCCCTGCCGACATCATCGCCTCGATTGACCGGTCGCTGATGCGCTTGCGGGTCGAGATGATCGACCTGCTGCAACTGCACAGCCCGGGCATCGAGACCGCCAGCCGCGATGACGTGTTCGGCGCGTTGGAGCAGGCGCGCCAAGCGGGCAAAATCTGCTTTGCGTGCATCAGCGAGGACGCCCCGACCGCTCAGGCGTGCCTCGAGGCGCAACCGTATGCGGTGCTCCAGACCGATTATTCGATGATTACGCTGTACCCAGAGCGGTCGTTGCTGGCCTATGCACAGGCGCACGGGGTCGGGGTGATTGCCCGCGAGGTGTTCGGGCGGTTCATCTTCGACCGTGAGCCGTGGTATTGGTGGGAAGAGCCGATGAAGGCGCGCAGTGACCAAATGCAGATGCTGGCGTGGTTTGCCCGCCACGCCGATTACAGCCGCGCCGAGTTGACGTTGCGCTTCGTCTTGGCCAACCCACAGGTGCACGTCGCTTTGCTGGGGACGGCCAACCCCGACCATTTGGCCGAGAATCTCGCGATTGCCGAGCGCGGGGCGTTGCCTGCCGACCTGCTGGGTGATTTTCGGGCATGGGTGGCGGCACACCCCGCCGACGGGCTGTAACTAGCGCCCGAATTGCTCATCGAGGTTGACGTTGACCGTGAGCACCACCACCCGCTCGCCGGTCTTGGTGCTCATGTCGGTGTGCAGGCTAATCAGGGCACACCCGAGGATGTTTTTGACCATGTCGGCGACGATGTCGTAGGCCGACTCGAACAATTTGCGGCGCGTCTCTTTGACCAGCTCGCGCCCGTCGGTCGTCTCGCACAATTTGAGCTCGGCGCGGGTCAGGATTCCGCGAATCCGCACCACCACCATATCCAGCACGAACACGGTGCGGACATCCTCGGGGCCGCGCCCCAAGTATTCCTTCTCGAACTGGATCATGGCGCGGGTGAACTCGGCTTCGTGCTCGCCTTTGGTGCGGGCTTTGGGGGGTGTCATCCGGGCGGCTCCTAGGTGAGGGCGTTGTCCAGCATGGCGCGGGTGGGCATCGAGGTCGAGGCGCCCAGTCGTTGGACGCTCAGGCCTGCGGCGGTGTTGGAGGGCGACGGCCAGCGCGCCGCAAAAGCAATCGCCCGCGCCGGTCGTATCGACCGCCTCGACCGGCTTGGCTGGGATGTGCAGCCATTGAGCATCGGCCAGCACCAGCACCCCGCGTGACCCCACCGTCACGATAATGGCTTGATCGGGGCGGATTTGCAAGCGGTTGGCGAGGGATTGCATGTCCTCAAGATGGTCTGGGGCTTGGGGGGTGCCGGTGTAGTGCGCCAGCTCGGTCTCGTTGACGATGAGCACATCGACCATCGGCAACAGGCCATCGCTGAAGGCGGCGGC
>JALONY010000404.1 GCA_025454715.1 Anaerolineae bacterium | reverse complement strand
TCATAAGCGGGGCTGGCCTCATACCACGCCCGCAAATCACCGCCCAAGTACGCGCCGTCGGCGTCGGCGAACGGATACTGACCGCCGAACCACGTATCCCATGCCGCATCGTCGTCACCATACGACGGCACGCCGACGCTGGGGTGCTGCTGGGCGTACCATGCCGCCAGACCCGCGTCGTCGAATGCCGCCGAGTCGGTCTGGGTGCGCGCCAAAGCCGCCAGCTTGAGGTCGAGCAGGGTCTGGGTGGCCAAGTAGCGCTGTGCCCGCGTGATGAGCTGGGGCGTGCCGTGGTCGGTCAGCACGGCCATGCCCTGAAACTCCGAGACGGTCGGGCTGACCGGCACATCGCCGTTGGAGACCACATCCAACGAGGTCTCGGTCAGGTGAAAATTGGCCTCGAGGTAGCTTTCCAAGAAATCGACGCCCGCGGCGGACGGGTTGGGGCGCGTCCCGTCCAACGTCACCGGCGCGAACGGGTTATCGGGGCTGGGGTGACGCCCCAGCAACGCCCGCACCGACACCCCCCACTCCATCAGCACCAAGCCGTACATCGGGGCGCTGACCTGCATCGGGTCGGGCGTCAAGCTGGCCGCCACCTGCGCCAACACCCCGATCGCATCGAGGTCGAACGGCGCTGACGGGTCGGACGACCCGACCGACAAGGCGGTCAGGTGGCAGGACAACACCCCATCATGCCCATACAGGTCGGTCACGTTCGGCATCTGGCCGGACTGCACCATCACGAACGGCTCGATCGGTTGCCAATAGCGTGCGGCGGGCGTGGTCGTCAGCACCATCGACGGGTTGGCTTGCTGATAGGCCGCAAACAACGGCAAGATGGCCTGATAGGCCGCCCAGACCTCGGCGGCCAAGCTCTCGCTGGTCACCCCCTGCAACGCGGCCAAGCCCGCCGGTTCATCGGTGAACACCGCCTTGACCGAGTCCGGCAAGGTCGGCGTCTTCACCCCGACCGGCAACCCGTCCGCGTCCAACACCAACTCGCCCAGCTCGGCCACGGCGATGGGCTGTGCCCGTTCAGGTTGACCGCCACGCCCAAGCGATAATCGGCGAGGTTGCGCTGATACTCCCAACAGTGCCAGACCGTGCGGTTGGGGTCGGCATACGAGGCATAATCGAACTTGTACCACGCCGCGAACAGTTGCTCGCGGGCATCGCTCAGGCGGCGCTCGGCGCGGTCATAGGCGCTCTGAGCGAGGTTCAGCCGGTTGAGCGCGCTGGCGAGGTCGGCAGGTAACGGCTGGGCAGACGGGGGCAATTGGGTCGGCATGGCGCTGGCGCGCTCCACACCAGAGCCGCTCGGCTGAGCGCGAATCGCCCACAAGCGCCCGCCCGCCTGCGGCTTGAACCCGCGCCGGTGCTGCAATTGCTCGAAGCGGCGCTCGACATCGGCTTGGCTGGACTGAAGCTGGTGCAAAATGGGCAACGCCTCCAATTGCGCCTCGACCGCACGGCGCGCCGTGGAGTCACCTGCGGCCACTTGGCGCGCCAGATACGCCGCCAACGCCTCACTGCCGGTGTTGCCCAGCGCCAAATCCGCCGTGACGCCCAGATTGCCGATGATGCCGCCCTCGTCGATGGCGCTGGGAACCACGCTCAAGCTGGCATAGTAGGCCGACCTGACCGGAAAGGCCGCCCCGTCGCTGTCGCTGACCGCCCAACGGTACTCGCCCTCCAAGGCCGAGAAGCGGTCAGGGTCGGTCGAGGCGTCGGCCAACATCCAAAAGTTTTGGATGCAGTCGTCGGTCGGGTCGCCATACCAGCCCACCACGTCATAACGGTACGTGGCGCTGGCGTCGGGCGGCACGTCATACACCCCAAACACCGTCCGGCTGTTGCTGAAGACCGAGGCGAAAGTCGGCTCGCCGTAGCCCGCCACCGTCAAGCCGCCCGCCAGCATATCCTTTAGGTATTGCGCCCCCGCGGGTGGGGTGGTTGACCACTCGGACAGCGGAACCTGCCGCCCGATGAAACGATACGGGTACAAGCGCACCCCCGTTTTATCGGCTTGCGCCATGCCCTGCGCCGTCAGCTCGAACGGGGTGGGAAATTGGGTGTACGTATTGGCCAGCGCACTGCTCGGGTCGATGCGCGGCGGGCTGGCGAACGCCTCGCGCTCCAGCGCGCCCTCGCTCGGGTCAATCAGGTAATCGCTCTCGACCACCCACTGAAACCGCTCACCGGTCGCGGTGTCCGTGCGCGTGATGAGCCAACGGTCAGGCACCGCAGGCAACGCCATCCCTTCACCGGTCAGCGGGCTTTGGCGCAAGGTCGCCAGCGCGTCGGTCACAGACCAATGCAAATACAGCCCGGGCAACAAATCGGCCTGATTGTTGGCGTAATTGCGCGTCAGGAACGGGTCGATGATGCCGCCCGCCACATCTTGCGGCTGATACGTGCGCGTGGCACCGTCATAATATTGCGCGCCGCGCAAATCGAGCCGCGGCTTGGCGATGGCACGCCGACTGCTGGTGTACATCACGTTCAGACGCACAGGGACGAGCACGGTTTGTAAAGAAACATTCGGCATCAAAAAATTTCCTTCGGTGCGTCAGCGGACAGGCGTAAGTGTAACCAGTTTTTGCAAACCCGCCAAAAGTATATACAATCTCTTAGTACGATATTTTCATGTTTGGCCTATTTAATATTGCAATATTGTTATATCCCCCACCCATCCAACGATAGGAGTCGCACGCCGATGAACGATACCCAAGCCAGCGCCACCCCCCTCACGATGACGCTCGCCACCCAGACCAAGAACATCGTCGGGACGCTGGTCGATCAGAACGGCAACCAAAACCTGTACATCGGCGACGAGACCTACACGGCCTATCTGGTCATCCGCAACGAAAACGCCAATACCGCCTATGGGCTGGTGCCCCCCAGCGACCCGCAAGGTAGCCCGGCCACCAACGCCCATTTCACGCTCGCGTTCTCGGCGGACATCCTGTTGGCCGAAGGGGGCTATCCGGTCTCGGGTAGCCCCGATTGGTTGGTCACGCCCCGCACCGCCACCAACCAAAACGGCCAAACACTGGTCAGCCTGCTGTATGTGGCCTACATCGGCAGTGAGCCGCTGACGCTGCAACCGCTCGCCCATTACAGCGTGCCCATCCTATATCAGTCGGTCTCCAGCTACACCGACAGCACCGAGTGTAGCATCACCCTCAGCCTGATTAACCTGACCACCTTGTGGAACCCCGCCCCGCCCGCCCAACAAGGCATCAGCATCACCGAGGACATCACCACCTTCACCTTCCAGCTCATCCCGCAGCTCGTCGGCGTCGCCTCGGTCTTCAACGACGGGCACACCAACAACAGCGTCATCCTGCGGATGATCAACCCGACCACCTCGGCCATCGTGCTCAGCCCCAACAGCACGCTCTTCAAGCTCAG
>JALONY010000403.1 GCA_025454715.1 Anaerolineae bacterium | reverse complement strand
GCAGTAAGGGGTTTCGTGTCGCTTAATGGACAACCTGTCGGGGGTTAGCCTTGGGTGTAGCCCAGCACGCCGACCACGTCGCGCACGGCCTTGGCGCTGATTTCGAGCATGGCCTTCTCTTCGTCGTTGAGCTGCATCTCGATCACCTTCTCGACACCGCCCGCGCCCAAGACGGCGGGCACGCCGATGAACAGGTTCTCGTAGCCGTATTGACCCTTGAGGTACACGGCGCTGGGGATGACGCGCTTCTGGTCACGCACGATGGCCTCGACCATCTCGACCGTGCCCGCGGCAGGGGCATAGTAGGCGCTGGTGCCCAGCAAGCCGACGATTTCGCCGCCGCCCTTGCGGGTGCGCTCGATGATGGCTTGCAGGCGATCCTCGGCGATCAGCTCACGGATGGGGATGCCCGCAACGCTGGTGTGGCGCGGCAGGGGCACCATCTCGTCGCCGTGGCCGCCCAACACGATGGCGTGGATGTCGCGCACGCTGAGACCCAGCTCCATGGCCAAGAACGCCTTGTAGCGGGCGGTGTCGAGCGCACCGGCTTGGCCAATCACGCGGTTGGCCGGGAAGCCGGTCTCGCTGAGGGCGACGTGGCACATGGCGTCCAGCGGGTTGCTGACGATGATGACCACGGCGTTGGGCGAGTACTTGGCCACTTCGCGGCTGACCTGCCCGACGATTTCTTGGTTGGTCTTGACGAGGTCGTTGCGGCTCGTCCATTGGCCGGTGACGGGATCCTTCTTGCGCGGCACACCGGCGGTGATGACCACCACATCGCTCTCGGCGGTCTCTTCGTAGCCTTCGGTGCCGACCAACGTGATGTCGCTCTTCAGGACGGGCGCGGCCTCGGTGAGGTCGAGCGCCTTGCCCTTGCCGAGGTTCTGCACGCGGTCAACCAAGACCACGTCACCCAGCTCCTTGGCGGCAATCCACGTCGCGCAGCTCGCGCCGACGTTGCCCGCACCGATGATCGAAATCTTTTTGCGACCCATGATGGGCTTCTCCTTGTGGGGTAAAACAGGGTAAAAACCAAACCAACGAATGGGACATATTATAAGCCGTCGGATGAGAACGGCCTATTGCCAAGTTAAACAATTGCGGCGCGTTCGTTCGTGTTGCACAGCGCGTCGGCTTGCGCCATACTCTGCACAGATACACACGCTTGCCAAGGAGAGTATCCGCCCATGTCCGCCCTACCGAACACGGGAAACCCCACGCCAGCGCCCGACCAGCCGGTCACGCAGGCGTCCAAATCACGCGCCAAGCGCCCCGAATGGCTCCGGCGCTTTCCCAAGTTGCGCCCCGACCCAATCGACACCACCTTTCAGCTCATCCCGCCCGACCGGCTCGAAAAAATCCTCGCCACGGTCAACCCGTCGGCTGCCGACCGCATCCGCGCCGATGTCAAGTTCCTCGAGTTGCCGCTGTTGCGCTTGTTCCGCGAGCGTGACCACGAGGCTTACGTGCACCAAAACACGCACCGCCTGTTTCAGTTGTCGTTCATCGGCCTGAGCGTGCTGGCCACCCTGATTGGGTCGTTGCTCACCCTGTCGCTGACCAGCAACGCCACGCTGGCGGCGGTGTTCGGCTTCATCGAGGCGGTCATCGCCTCGGTCACGGCCATGCTGGCCGCCTTGCAAGGCAACCGCCCGCCACAAGCCCTGTGGCTGCAAAACCGCCTGCGCGCCGAATATTTGCGCCGCGAGTATTACCGCTTCTTGATGAACCTCGAGCCGTATACCAGCCTCGAAGAAGTCCACCGGCGGCGGATGTTGGAAATGCGCGCCGCCGAAATCAACAAGGGCACCTTCCCCGAAACCCCAACCGAGCTGGAATCGGTCATGGGGGTACGTGCCACCGAACGCCCGAGCGCAGGTTAACCGAGGAGCCCCGTCATCATGCCCAATTTCTCTCGCGAGGACATGCTCGCCCGCTATTACCTGTTCGACACGTTCGCGCTGGACGACCAGCGCAAGTATTACAAGCTGCGCAAGGAAGAATATCGCAAGGCCAGCGTGCAGATTAACCGCTTCCGCGCCTTGTTCTCCGGCCTGACCGGCATCAGCGCCGCCGGTGCGGTCTTGGTGCTCACGGTCGGCGGCTTCACCGGCAACGGCATCTGCTCCGACTTCGACGCGATTTTGCCCGCCGATCAGGCGTGGTGCTTGGGGATGCAAGGGCTTGCCTCGGTGCTGGCGATTTTGTCGATCATCCTGCCCGCGGTGGCCAGCTTCTTCAGCATGTTGGCCGACCTGTTCCAATGGGACAAGTTCGCCGAAGCCGACAACCTCGAGGTGGCCGACGCGCAATTGTCCGAGCCGGAAATCATCGCCGATGACACGTTCTTCCGCGCCGCCTACACCGCTTACGTCAGCGGTACCCTCGAAGTGATGTCGTCCGAGACCTCGCAATGGGGGCAGGTCAGCCAGACCGTGCCGAGCATCGAGGCGTTCATCGAGGCGCAACGCCAAAAAGACGAGCGCAACCGCAACCGCTTCAACCCGAACGCGCAACAGGGCAACGGCGCGGGTGCCCCGCCGCCCCCGCCCCTCAGCCCATCAGGTGACCAGCCGACCTCGCTGGGTTAAGCCGACACCCGCCCGCCCCTCACTCCGATGGGCGGGCTTTTTTTGCGCGCTGGGAGGGGTCTCCTCCTAGCCGCGCACGCGCAGCAAAAACGCCACGATGACGATAATCAGCAAAAAATCGGGGTTGCCCGACCCCAGCCCACCCGTCAGGATGACCGCGGGCAA
>JALONY010000402.1 GCA_025454715.1 Anaerolineae bacterium | reverse complement strand
CAAGCGCGGTGCAGGGCGCAGGCCGCCCTTATATCCCAAAATATCCCAAGATGCGGGAAATTTGGGATATTGCGGGATAACCCAACCTGCGCCCTTCCCCGCCTAAGAGTCCCTGAAATCGTTGAGGTAGTACGGCGACTCGCATAGGGTGGTCAGGTTACCGCTGGCGTCGTTGACCAACACCTGCACCTTCCATTGGATTCCGTTGTATTGGAAGAACTGGTAGAGATCGATGGTGATGTTGCTCTCGGAACGGCGCAGTCACCGCGAAGGTGTCGCAGGACGGTTGATTGGTGTTCTGGTCGGGCACGGCAGTGGCCTCCCCTGCTGGGCGAGTCGCCACCGGCCTAGACGGGTCGGCGGTGGGCGCGACGCGGGTCGGGCGGGCAATGACCGGCAGGCGGGTCGGCTCAGGCTTGACGTTGGGGCCGCGCTGCACGCTGGCGTCGATGTCGGCCTCGGTCGGGAGCGATACGTCACGCGGCAACGGCAACGCCTCGACGAAGGCCAGTTCGGTCAGTTGTTCGCCGGTCAAGCGTTCGGGCGCGCTCCACGGGCTGGTGAAGACCGGCGCGCCGTCCTCGCTCAGGCAAGTGGCCGACCGGCTGCGATGCCCTAATGGGACGTGCGCCCCCTCGGTGTTGACGACCGCATCGCCTTCAATCAAGCTGATTTCGGTCGCCAAGCACGCGGGGTCACCCACGGGGTCGAACCCCTCCAAAAGCCCCCCAAAAATGGGGGAACCGCTCAGGCTCGAAAACGCCTCGGTTGCGCTTCGCAACACGGCGGTAGACCCCAGCTCGACCTCGGCACCATTGACCGACAAGCGCACCCGCGCCGCCTCGGGGCCTTGCAAGACCAGCACATCCGGCGCCTCGGCACAGGTCGGGACACCGATGCCGGTGCGGAAGTAAAACGCCTGCATCGGCGATTGCGAATCGAGGTCGGCCACCGGCAAAGCGTTCAGGTCATCGCCCGCGGTCAGGGGCGCGACCAGCGAGCGCGACAACCACGCATCGAAGGCGGCCAACCGCACCCATTGGCCGTCGGCGCTCCGCGCATCGGCGTCGAACGGCTGCCCGGGGTCGGCGTTGCCGACGATGTTGAACGAGGTAGCGGGCCCGCCGCGCAAATTGACGCGCTGCCCTGCCGTCACAATCACCCGCACCGGCTCCCCCACGGTCAACGCTTGGTCGGCGGGCACGTCGTTTTGGACTTGTGCGTCGCCCAGCAGCATGAACGTGACGGCCTGCCCGGGGAGGGTATTGGGGATGTTGGCTTGCACGTTGAGCACCGCGATGCCCCAGCGCTCGGCCACGAGGTCGAGCGGCGCGGTACGCAGGTCGATCAGGTCGAGGAGTGGCGCTTGGTCGGCGGGCTGCCCAAAGGCCACCGTCTCGGCGGTCGAGGACGAGGCAAAACGCGCCTCGACGCGGTCGAACCCATAACACGCGGTGTTGCGCCCCAAGCCCTCACAATTTTGGCCGACGGCTTGTAAGGCTTGCGTGACCAATGCGGTACAGGCCGAGGGCTGCGCGGCGCTCTGCACCACCACCGCCCCCATCAGCACATACAGCACACAGACCATCCAAACGCGATAGTGTCTCGGCATGACGCCCTCCCGACTCGACATCTCACATGTCGCCTTGCCAATCACTGTAGCATACAAACGAAAAACCCGTCTCGTGTTTAGACGAGACGGGTTTCGCGGTGTGCCACAAGTGGGACTTGAACCCACGACCCATGCATTTTCAGTGCATTGCTCTACCAGCTGAGCTACCGTGGCGAACCATGCGCTTAAGATACACCGCGTCGGGGGGCTTGTCAAGGCCGGATGCGCGGCAATCTCACGGGGCGGGCGACACAGGCGCGATAAAATACTCATCCGTGCTGGCCTCAGCCACAAAACCCTCTGTCCCGTCCGGCAGGCGTACTGGCCACCAACGATAGCCGTCTCGGCATTCGGGCGCACGAATCACCTCAAATCCTGTACCGGTCGTGAGCGTGACCAAAACATCATCCGTTATGGCCGCACCAGCGCGTAACGCCACTGCCGAGCTGGCCACCTGCGCGAAGCCCCCTACGCTCACCTGAGCAGGCAACGTCTGGTCGAACAGGCACGATAATTCGCGCCGTCTTTCTTCGCTTTCGGCGAGGTGAAAATCGGAGAAAGTACCTACCTGATTAATGAAAGGCCGACTTTTATATTTGTCATTCGTAACATCGGATATGGATATGAGAGTTTGTTTGTCTTCTAAAACCTCATAAATCAAGAGCAAATCAGATGATCCAAATCCTTCTAGCAGAGTTTGTCGTGAACTAATGGGTGTGCTGTAGACATGTTGTATTCCCGTAAGCTCAGTCAAGACATCCACATGAAATGTCTCGATATAGTTTTGTCGCGTAATTGGATCCAAGGTACCTATAAAGACTCGTTGTCCATCTTCCGACCATGCAGTGCCAAAATCACCGGTAAATTCAAAAAAACCGTTTAAGACTATGGACTCTCCCGTTTCAAAATTCCAGAGAATGAAAAGATTTTCTCGATAGACAGGAATATACCCTTCTAAATCTTCACTATAGATGTCAGGCCCATAGATTTCTATTCTTGCTATCAACCAATTTCTAAAAACTGGATTAGGATAGATCAACGT
>JALONY010000401.1 GCA_025454715.1 Anaerolineae bacterium | reverse complement strand
CGTCATCTTGGTTTGGCTGTGGTTGCTCGCCTTCGCTTATTATGACCCCCATCATACCTTCGTCGGCGAGCTGATTTGGCTACCGTTGCTGGTGTGGGCGGCGGCAGTCGGGACATATCTGCTGTGGCGCGCCACCCCGTCTGCCAACAGCACACCCGCCAAACCGTTCAGGTCGCACCGCACCGCATTAGCGTGGGCGTTGGTCTTTGTCGTGCTGTGCATCGTGCGGGATTTCGTGTTTTACGACACCTTCTCGCCAGTCGTCCGCAACGATACCATCTCATACTTGGAAGGTGCGCGGGATTTCATCGGTTATAACGATGCCCTCGAATTGCCGAAACGCATTTTCCCCTATGTGTTCATGAACTTCATCACAGGTTCGTGGATTGACCCGAACCCATTGCTGATAACGCAAATCGTGATTGGGGCTTTGACGACCGGCTTCATGGTCTATGTGCTGTCCCGCAAGAGCCTATGGCTGGGAATTGGGGTGGGCATGGTATTCGTGGCCAACCTGACATGGAGCAACTACAACCTCGCCATCCTGACCGAAAGCATGTTCGTCAGCTTCAACGTCCTGTGCTTGGCCGTCATGCTCTTCCACATGCAGCGGCGCAACGCCGTGCGCTCATGGGAGTTCGTGATGTTCGGGGTGTTGTGCGCGTGGACGTTTTTGTTTCGCGGCACCGGCCTCCCATTGATTGTGCCCGTCATGCTGATTTATGCCCTGATGTACAGGCGTTGGCGGCAACCACTACTTATCTTAGGCGGGTTTTCAGCCTTCCTGCTGATGGTCGGAACCTACAACCAACTGCGGTTCAACCAATTCGGCTTGATTGGCCCGCAACACGACACGATCGTCTCGGCACTGTTCTCATATCACTTGTTCTCGCCCGAAAACGGTGAGGTCTCGCAACGCCTCGATACGCAACTGCGGAATTGCATGGGTTATATCGACTATGATGACGTGCCGCTCAACAACGTCTTCATCTATCACCGCTTCAACCCATGCACCGAAGTGTTTGGTAACCGGCAAGAGCGCACGAGATTAAACAATCAAGCCTTTCTTGAGCTGGTGCGTGCGCGCCCATTCGAGTTTGCGCGAGTAGTGGTATACGAAATCGCTGTCGGTGCCGCCTCCAACGACCATCTGTTCCGCTACGCTCAGTGTGATCGGGACCCCGCGCAATGCCGCCCCAACACATTCTCGGCAGCGACAATGGAGCGTGTGAGCGCCTTCAACACCGTGGTGTCTACCCCCATCATGCACACCATTGGCAATATCGGGTCACCCACCATCATTGTGCTTTTCGGCGCATTCTTGATGATGTTCGGGGCATTGATGGTGGCTTCGAGAGAAAAATTCTTGGTATTGGTATGCATTGGCTTCATCATCTACCAACTAACCACCATTGCCATAGTGCACACCTTCATCCCACGCTACGGCGTCATCCTCACGCCATTTCAGGCCATTTTGGCGGTATTGCTGGTGTTCGCGGCAGCGCGCGGGTTATGGTACGTGCGCCGTTATGCCCTGACACGCACCGGCATTGCGGTATGGGCGCTGGTGGCGGTGTATGTGCTGGCCAACAACCCGACGTTGGTCGGGCGTGTGACCGCACCCGCCATGAGCGCGGTCAACGTCAACCTGTTCGGCAAACAAGGCGTGACCCTCGGCCATTTCGAGCTTTACCGGCTCGCTCGGGAGACGGGCATACGGCCACTGTTCGCCGATAGCCTCAGTAGCCCGCTCAGCCCCATCCAACAACGCTTGAATGTCGTGCGCTATCCGCATCAGCTCTCGGCGGAGCATATCGAACAATTCATCGCGTGGCAGAACAGCTATCAACCCGGCTATCTACACCAAGCGGCCATCGACCATGTCGTCATCACCGCAACGCACTGGGACACATTGTCCGATGGCCATCGTGCGCTTTTGCTTGACCCCCAGTTGTACCGCCTGATGGGCACATGGGAGGCGGATGACGACACATTGCGCTTGTTCGAGGTCATCGGCGACGGGCGTGCAGTCCAGCCCGTTTACCAAAGTGAAACGGTGGCGGTGTTCTTGCAACCCGACGGCAAGTATCATGTCTATCGGCTGGATGCTGACCAAAACGGGACGTTCATCGCTCGCATTGACATCATGGCGGTCTTTCAAGGTGAGCTGAATTTTGTGAACGAGGACGGGTGGCGTATCTATTTTGAGCCACGCGGCACGAACCACTACCGAATGATCGTGGGTCGTCCTACAAGTCGTCGTGCTGGGCGTTATCCTCGTCTTCGTCGCCTTGTACCTGCGCGCACAATGGCTGTCGCTCGATAGGCCGCTCACCGGGCAAAACCTGCTTGGGCTGGGCGGTGCGGCGCTGGTGACCGGGCTGGGGATGCTGCTGTTGCCGCTGGGCGCGTGGGTGATGCAACGCTGGTTCGGGCAACGGGTAGGCTGGCTGGGGATGTGGCGGGCGTTCTTCTTGGCTCAGCTCGCCAAGTATTTGCCGGGCGGCTTTTGGTCTATCCCCGGGCGCGCCATCTTGTATCATCGTCAGGGCATCCCCGCGCTCGAGAGCGGCACGCTGGTCGCGCTCGAGATGGTCGGGTTGTTGGCTGGGGCGGGGGTGGTCGGGTTGCTCGGCGTGCCGGTGTTCCTGCCCCAAATCGTGCCGCACTGGGGCGTAGCCGTGCCGGTCACACTGGGGGGCATCGCGCTCGCCGTGTTGATGTTGGCGCTGGCGCGCCGACGCTGGGCGCGCTTGGGCGAGGCCTTACGGCGCATCCCTGCGCTGGCATTGGCACAAGTATGCCTGACCTATGCCCTCAATTGGGTGGTCTTGGGCGTGGCGTTCGCCCTCATCCCGCTGGCGCTGGGGCACCCGTTCGACCGTTCATGCCCGTCCCGCTGGCCATCGTCACCAGCGTGCTGGCGCGTTTGCTATGGACATTGGCCGAAGTGATGGGGTTTGCCGCCCTCACCCTGTATGAAAAAATCTCTCGGAAAGAAGCCCGCGATGAAACCCCTCAAGCTCATCATCCAGATACCTTGCTATAACGAGGAAAAAGACCTCCCGACCACCTTGGCGCACCTGCCGCGCACCATCGCAGGGGTCGCCGTGGTCGAGTGGCTGGTCATCGACGACGGTAGCGCCGACAACACGGTGAGCGTCGCGCAGCAGCACGGCGTCGATCACATCGTCCGGCACACCTCCAACAAAGGCTTGGCCGCCGCCTTTCAAACCGGCCTCGATGCGTGCTTGAAATTGGGCGC
>JALONY010000400.1 GCA_025454715.1 Anaerolineae bacterium | reverse complement strand
CGACAACACCAAATCGGAGCGCGGCGGGCGCAGCTTCTTCGGCGGCGGCATCGTCGGGCACGTCGGCGTGGCCGACCCGTTCAGCCCAGAGCTGGCCGCATCGGCATGACCACCTGCCCAGAGGCGTTCTTGGCGCGTGAGGCCGAAATCGCCTACGTCACACTCGCCCACATCACCGATTACGACGTGTGGCACACCAGCGCCGAGCCGGTCACGGTCGAGATGGTGATGACCACCATGCGCCGCAACATCGACCACGTGCAGCGCATCATCGCCGCCACCGTGCAGCGCATCGACCCGCACGCCGAGTACGCCGCCCACCACGCCCTCGACAACACCGTCATGACCGCCCCAGAGCGCATCGCCCCGCACGCCAAGGCCACCTTGCGCCTGTTGCTGGGCAACCGCTACGCCGACTGACCCCGATGGCCGATACCACCCGCACCCGCCGCCTGCTCGACCCAGAGCAATACCCCAACGTGCGCGATGAGCGTCGTCTGCTGTGGCTGGCGGGCGCGTTCGTGGCCATCAACGCCAGCGCGCTCAACCTGTTGCGCGCCGCCCCGCCTACCGCATGGTTGCCGCTGGCCGTATGGGTGCTGGCGGCCTGCCTCGGGCACCTGTTGCTCAACCGTTGGTTGCCGCGCCGTGACCCGTTCCTCTATCCGGTCGCCATGCTGTTATCGGGCTGGGGCATGGTCGCCATCGACCGCCTCGCCCCGTGGGTCGTCGCGGGTGTTGCGCTGGTTGCGCCGCTATCGCTACAACCTGCTCATCGGTGGCATCGTGCTGCTGCTGGTCTCCATCTTCTTCGGGGTCAACCCGTCCGGTGAGCAAGGCGCGCCCACCTTGTGGCTGGGCTTCGGCGGGGTGTTCTTCCAGCCGTCCGAGGTGCTCAAGCTGGTGCTGGTGGCGTTCTTGGCCTCCTATCTGGCCGAGCAATACCCGTTGCTGTCGGCACGCGACGTACAGCAAAAATTGGGCGGGAGCGGCCTCAGCCCGCGCTTGTTCGGCCCCGTGCTGTTGATGTGGGGCGTGTGCATCGTGGTGGTGGTCTGGCAACGTGACCTCGGCGCGGCGCTGGTGTTCTTCCTCGCCTTCATCGTCTTGCTGTATCTGGCCAGCGGCCAAGCGTGGACGGTCTGGGTCGGGGCGGTGCTGATGGTGGTGGCCGGTGTGCTGGCCTATCGGCTGTTCGGGGTGGTGCGCCTGCGGGTCGATATTTGGATCGACCCGTGGCTAGAAGCCGAGGGGCGCGGTTATCACATCGTCCAGAGCGTGCTGGCCTTCGCCAATGGCGGGGTGTTCGGGCAGGGGGTCGGGCAGGGCGCGCCGGGCTATGTGCCGGTCGTCCACAGCGACTCGATTTACGCCGCCATCGCCGAGGAATGGGGCTGGTTCGGGGCGCTGACCATCGCGGCATTGTTGGTGGTGTTCGTCGCACGCGGCTTGCGCGCCGCCGTCGCCCACCAAGAGCGCCCGTTTTATGCCTTGCTGGCCGCTGGCCTGACCAGCCTGATTGGGCTGCAAAGCCTGCTCATCATGGGCGGGGTGCTCAAGCTCATCCCGCTGACCGGCGTCACCTTGCCGTTCGTCAGCTATGGCGGCAGTTCGTTGGTGATGACGTTCGTCATGACCGGCCTGTTGTTGCGCTTATCGTCGTCGGAGGACAGCCATGCGCTTTGAACGCAGCCTCCAGCACCTGCTGTTGGCCTTCATGGTCGCGTTCGGGGTCGTGGTCGGCTCGGCGGCCTATTGGGGGGTGCTGGGTGCCGACCAAGCGCTGTCCTCGCCGTTTAACTACCGCGTGCGCGCCGAGGCCGAGACCGTGCGGCGCGGCGATGTGCTCGACCGCGACGGGCGCGCTTTGGTCGAGAGCCTGCCGCGTGAGGAAGGGCGCTGGCAACGCCTGACCCGTGACGCCAGCCTGCCCAGCATCACCGGCTATCTCAGCTTCACCTATGGCGCGGGCGGCGCCGAGGCCGCCTACGACGCGCTCCTGACCGGTGCCGAGACCAGCACCCCGCTGGCGCGCATGGTTGACCGTGACCTGTTGCACCGCCCCCAGCGCGGCCAAGACATCCGCCTGACGCTGCACCTGCCCACCCAACAGGCCGCCTATGCCGCACTAGACGGGCGGCGCGGCGCGGTCGTGGTGATGGACGCCGACACCGGCGCATTGTTGGCGGTCGTCAGCACCCCCAGCATCACCCCCGAGACGTTGGACGCCGATTGGGAGCAACTCACCCAGCGCGACGATGACCCGTTCTTCAACCGCGCCCTCGTGGGCGAGTATCAGCCCGGCAGCGCCCTACAACCGTTGCTGTTGGCGGGCTGGCTCATCGCAGGGCACACCGAGACTGCCGCCCTAGACGCCGACCTGTCCACGCCGGTGCGCCTCGGTGAGCTGGCGCTTAGCTGTGCATTGCCACCGCCAACCACCCCGACGCCCACCCTACTCGAGGCTTTCCTCAGCGCTTGCCCAGCGGGGTTCGCGGCGGCATTGGAGGCGTTGGGCGAGCAAGCCACCCGCCAAACCCTCGACTTGTTCGGTGCCACCGGCCATATCTTCCTCGAGGGCTTCACCCCGCCGCCCAGCAGTGCCGATGCCGGTCTGGCCGAGCCGTCCTCGACCGACTGGCGCGCCGACGCCCTCGGTCAGGGGGCGTTGCGCCTGTCCCCGCTCGATATGGCGGTAATGCTGGCGGGCTTGGCCAACGACGGCAACGCCCCCCAACCCTATCTCCTCGACGCGATACGCCCGACGCCCGAGGCGGCGTGGCAAGCCGTCCCGTCCCCCCAGCAAACCCAAGCCGTCACGACCGCCCAGACCGCCCAGCAGGTCAAGGCGGCCATGCGCCAGTTGTTGGCCGGTCTGGGCATCGCGGGCGCGGACGGCATGGGCGGGCACATCGGGCAAGCGCAGGCCGGCCAGCAAGCCCTGACGTGGTTCACCGGCTATGCCCAGAGCACCCCAGACCGTGAGGTGGTCGTGGTGGTGTTGTGGGAGGCCGACGCCACCCCCCAAGCCATCGCAACGGCGGGCGTGGAGGTGCTGCGCGCCGCCCAACAGGCCATTACGCCCGCGCCTTAACCGCCTCGGCGGCCTGCAATTCGGCCTCGACCGACGCGCTGAACAAGCGTT
>JALONY010000033.1 GCA_025454715.1 Anaerolineae bacterium | reverse complement strand
CGCGTGCCGTCCTCCTCGAAGACTTGCCACGCCCGCACCTGTGGCAAATCGAGCGGCACCAGCCCCTCGAGGTTGCAAAATTCCGCGAGGCGGGGCATCACATCGGGCGGCAGGTTCCGCCCGACCCGCACCGCCAGCCCAGCGCGTTCCCCCCAGACCGCCATGCCCGCCGCGGCATGGACGGCACCGCCGCCCAGCACGCCCATGTGCGTCCGACCGTCGGGGTAAACGATGTCGTCGATGAAAATGCTGCCAATCGACAAGGCTTTGGGAGAGGGCGACAAGTTCATCACTTCAGCCTCTCGTACAGCAGCGCCTTCCAGCGCGCCGTGTCGATTTGCCAACACACCTCGATATGCGGCGCGCCCTTGCCGACCACCTCTTGCCACATCGCCACGTTGGCGGTGTCGTAGGGCGTCACGTTGCGCTGATCGACCACGGTCATGCCGCGGGTATAGGTGCCGTCGCACTCGACCTCGACGTAATGCTTACTGCGCTGGGTGCAGATGCTCGGGTCGATGGCCACCGCCATCGCCACGGGGTCGGGCAAGCCCAGCCCGGGGTCGCTCAGCCATTCGCGGCTGCTGGTCAGGGCGTGGGCGTTACAATCGATGGCGAAATGGCTGAGCGGGGTATTGATGCCGTCCTTGCAATAGCGCATCTCCGCATCCGACAGGTTCGCGTCGCCACGGCACAACTCCCACCCGACCATCTCGACCGGCAAGCCCGACCGGAACACCATGCGCGCCGCTTCGGGGTCACACCAGATGTTGTACTCGGCAGCAGGTGTGATGTTGCCGACGCAGTTGGCCGCCCCGCCCATCACCACATGCCGCCCGACCATGCCGGCAATCTCCGGCGCACGCATCAACGCGACCGCGATGTTGGTCAACGGGCCGAGCGTGACCAACAACAGCCCCGGGTTGGCCTTGATGGTCTCGATGATTTTATCGACCGCGTGGCCTACGTCGGCGGGGCGCTTGGGCGCGGGGTAATTCATCCCGCCCATCCCGTCGGGGCCGTGAAAGAAATAGGCGCGGTAGGCGGGGCGGGTCAACGGGTCGTTGCAGCCCTCGTACACCGGCACGTCCGAGCCGCACAACTCCAGCGTGTAGCGGGCGTTGATGCTGCCCTGCGCCACCGGCATATTGCCGCCGACGATGGTGATGGCCTTCACGTCGAACGACGGCTCACGCACGGCCATCACCAACGCAACCGCGTCGTCCGATGCCGTGTCCGTATCAATCAGGACAGGGATTTTGGAGCTCATGAACACCCGCTTTCGAGAAGAAGAAACAGACTAATCGAAATAGATGGTACCGCGCATTTCCATCGGTTGCCCAAAGACCGCAAAGGCCAAGCCGACGATGCACACCAGCAACACCGCCCACGGCAACAACGCGACGAACGACTCGCGCCGGTACAGGCGTGCCGCCACGCGCTCGGCCACCAACAACCCGACCGCCAAGCCCCCCACCATCATCCCGATTTGCAACAGGCCAATCAGCTCGAAGTTCTCGACCCCCGCCACCGACCAATCCGGCCTGCCCAGCGCGGTGATGCCGTGGTCAACCAAAAACGACTGAAAGACCGGCACGATCGTGAACGCGCCGGTCAGGAAATGGAAGCCATAATGCGCCATCCACACCCCCAGCCCGACCGGAACCAGCGCCGGTGTGAAGGCAGCGGCGGTATCGCGCAAGCTCAGGCGCGCCGTGCTGCGCGTCAGGGTGCGCGCCAGCCACGCCGTGCCCATCACCGCCAATATCGGCAGCACCACCCCGCCCAGCACGAACATCACCAGCAACGCCACCCCTTCCGCCCACGCGGGCACGGTCGCGCCGGTCGCACCCAGCACGCCCGCTACCGTGCGGATATAGTCATAGACTGGTGGCACCATCCCAAAGGCATTGACCAGCGCAAAGCCGGTCATGCTGGCGAACAACGCAATCACGTCCCAGCGCTTCGGCCACGCCTCGGGCGTGAACAACACGCGCCCCGGGCGGCGCACCACCAACGCCACGTTATCGTGTGGGCAGGCGCGGGCGCAATCGAGGCATTGCGTACAATCGAGGTTGGATTTCATCTGCGGGACGAACAACTCGGTCGGGCAACCCAGCACCCGCGGCACACCGACCGGCGCGGGCGGCGTCACGGTCTCGCCGGTCGGGGCGGTCACGATGGGCGCGGCGATGCCCGCAATCGGGATGAACGCGCCGTTGACGCATTCTTTGCCCACGCACGTCTTGCACACCTCGGGGTTGCGCGCCTCGATTTTGGCCGGTGACACCATCGCATAGGCGAAGTTGAACGACCCGAGCGGGCAGACATATTTACAAAACGGCGACTCGTCGAACAAGAACTCGAGCGCGAACGACGCGCCGAAATAGGCCACGATCAACCACGCCGTCAGCAGTGGGCTTGCCCAGTAGTTCAGCCACTCGTAGCTGAAAAACAACAGCAACAAACCCAACACCGCCAACCATTTGTTGCGAAGGATGCGCGGGAAGCGGCGGCGCGGCCTGACGAAGCGACGCGCTAGCGTGCGCGGCAAGGTAAACGGGCACCCCATACAAAACAGGTTGCCGACCAGCAACAGCACAATCACCGCCACGCCGCGAAAATGCACCCACGGCACGACCGTGGCGAGGTTGCGCGCCGCGTCTTGCGCGCCGGTGAACCCGTCATAAACCAAGAGCGCGGCGATGGCCAAGAACGGGAGTTGCAAGACCAGCCGCCCATTGCGCGATTTCATCAGGCGGCCAAGCACCGGCACGCGCAACAGGTCGAAGGCGCTCGGGGGGGTGGGCAAGGGCTTGGGCGCAACGCTCATGGGCGGCTCTCCTCGGTCAACGCACGTCTAGGTCAATCCTGCCGGTCACGATACCGCCGCCGGTCAGCGTCACGCTCACGTCGATGAACCACTCACCGCCCATGTTGAAATCGAACGGCAGATGATAGGTGCCCGCCGAGACCATCGCCAAATCGCCCGACGACACGGCCAATTCGACCGGCGTCATCCCTGCGTGGCTCATGTTGCCGATGGCGTCGATGCGGGCGATGGCGGCAGGCAACACCGGCGCGCCATCGGGGTCGAAGACCGACACGCTGAGCGTGCCGATGCCGACCGGTGGCGTGGTCGGCTCGACCGACAATACCAACACATAGCCGGGCGCGCTGGACTGCGGCACGCCGCCGACGCTCTGGCGGCAGGCGGTCAGGGTGAACAAGGCGGCCAGCACAGCCGCCCCCAAGACAAATCGGCGCATCAGGGTCGCTACCGGCTCAGTTGTTGAAGCCACGGCCACCATAAGGCGGGTTTTGGCGACGCGGGCGATCGCCCGGGTTGGGGCGTCCTCCCTCGATGAGGGCGCGGCGGGCTTTTTGGGCGTCGCTCTCGTGCTTCACCAGCACCGTCAGGGTGCTGGTCAGGGTGTTTTGGTCAAGCGAGTCGGCGTTGAGCATCACCAGCGCCCGCGCCCAGTCGATCGTCTCGCTGACGCTGGGGAGCTTCTTCAGGTCGAGCTGGCGCAGGCTTTGGACGAAGCGCACCGCGTCCTCGGCCAGCTTCTCGCGCAGTTGCGGCACGCGCATCCGCACGATGGCCAGTTCGGCCTCTTGGCTGGGGTAATCGACGAACGTATACAAGCACCGCCGCTTGAGCGCCTCGCTCAGCTCACGGGTGTTGTTGCTGGTCAGGAACACGGTCGGCTTGGCCTTGGCGCTCACGGTGCCCAGCTCTGGGATGGAGACTTGGAACTCGCTCAAGATTTCGAGCAAGAACGCCTCGAACTCGGCATCGGCGCGGTCGATTTCGTCAATCAGCAACACCACCGGTTGCTCGCTCATCAACGCCTGAAGCAACGGGCGCGGCAACAAGAAGCGCTGGCTAAAGAAGACCGATTCCTCGGTGCCCAGCTTGTCGGCGGCCTCGCGCAGGGTCATCGTGTCCGACAAGATGCTGCCCAGCTTGTCGCGCAGGAGCTGGGTATACAGCATCTGCTTGGCATATTCCCACTCGTACAGTGCCTTGCTCTCGTCCAAGCCTTCATAGCATTGCAGGCGGATGAGCTGACGACCGGTCACCTTCGCCCACATCTTGGCCAGCTCGGTCTTGCCGACACCGGCGGGGCCTTCGGCCAAAAGCGGTTTTTCGAGCTGGTCGGCCAAAAAGACGACCGTGGCGATGTCATCGGTGGCGATGTAGCCCTGCTCGGCCAACTGCTGTTTGATTTTTTCAATCATGGTTGCGCGCATCCCTTCAGGTCAAACCATCTTACAGTGTAGCGTGCCGCGGCGGGCGCGCACATTAGAGGCCGATGGGACGTGCGCTCAGCCCTCGTCGTCGGGGTCGTCTTGCCCCTCGATTTGCGCGTCGGTCAGGCCGAAACGCCGCCGACGGCCATTATAATCGTGCAGCGCCTTCAAGAACTCGGCACGGTTGAAATCGGGCCAAAATACGTCGGTGGCATAATATTCGCTGTACGACCCTTGCCAAATCAAGAAGTTGCTCACGCGCAATTCGCCGCTGGTGCGGATGATCAAATCGGGGTCGGGCAGGCCAGCGGTGTACAAATTGGCGGCGATGGTGTCCTCGTTGATTTGGTCGGCGGGGATGCCGGACTCGACGATGCGCCGCACCGCGTGCACGATTTCGTCGCGCCCGCCATAGTTGAAGGCGACGTTCAAAATCAGGCGCGTGTTGCGCTTGGTATAGTCGCAGGCCTGCACGACCTTGCGCTGGAGGTTTTCGGGGATGCCGTTGAGCTCGCCGATATGCCGAATCTGCACGCCATTTTCGTGCAATTCGCGCAGTTCGCGGTCGATGACCATCTCGAGAATCCGCAACAACAGCTTGACCTCGCGGCGCGGACGCCCCCAGTTTTCGGTGCTGAAGGCGTAGACCGTCAAGATTTGCACGCCGAACTCGACTGCGGCGCGGATGGTCGTCCGCAGGTTCTCGGTGCCGCGGCGGTGCCCCTCGGAGCGGGGCAACCCACGCGAGGCCGCCCAGCGCCCGTTGCCGTCCATGATGATGGCGACGTGTCGCGGGATGCGCTCGGGCAGGTGCGCGTCAGGGTGGGGGGCGGTATCGGGGAATTGGGCGACGCTCACGGCCATGCTCTTTCTCCTCGGCAGGGGCGGGCGCGGCGGCGGTGCGCCCCTCCCCCGCACGGCTTCACATTCGACGCGCTAGACTTCCAGCATCTCTTTTTCTTTGACCTTCGACAGTTCCTCGACTTGGGCGATGAACTGGTCGGTCAGCTTTTGAATTTCGCCCTCGCCGCGCTCGAGGTCGTCCTCGGAAATCATGCCCTCGTTCTCGAAGTCCTTGAGGTCATCGATGCCGCTGCGGCGGATGTTGCGGAGCGAGATGCGCGCATCTTCCACGCGCTTGTGGAGCACCTTCACCAGCTCCATGCGGCGCTCACGGGTGAGGGCGGGCATGTTGATGCGGATTTGTGAGCCGTCCACGTTGGGGCGCGCCCCGATGTTGGCCTCCATGATGGCCTTCTCGATGGCCTTCACCACGCCGGAATCGAACGGGCGGATCAGGATTTGCATCGGCTCGGGCGTGCTGATATTGGCCAATGAGCGCAGCTCGCTGGGCGTGCCGTAATAGTCGATGACCAGCCGGTCTACGAGGCCGGTCGATGCACGGTTGGAGCGCAAGCCCGCGAGGTCTTGCTCGAAGACCCCCAGCGTGGCCTTCATCTTCTGACGGATTTCTTTTAGGACATCCTCGACCATGGTACATCATCCCTTTCGCGTGGAACGTGGCGTTGGGGGTGCCCCCAAACGCCGCAAACACGACCTATCATACAGTACACGCCCAACACACCGTAATGCTCAAAAATCGGCGCTACTTGCTGCCATAACCACGGGCTTGCCACGCCCCATACAGCGCGACCGCCCCCGCCGTGGCGACGTTCAGGCTCTCGACGTGCCCGCGCATCGGCAATTTCATCAGCAGGTCACACGTCTCGCGCACCAGCTTCGAGATGCCTTTGCCCTCGCTGCCCATCACCAACCCGATGGCCATATTGAGCTGGGCAGGCTCGAAAAACGGCACGTCATCGCCGGTGTCCATCCCGACCAGCCAGACATCGTGCTCTTTCAGCTTCTTCATCGTCTGCACGAGGTTGACCACCTGCGCGATGTGCAGATGCTCGACCGCGCCGGACGACGCCCGCACCACCGCGGGCGTAATCGACGCGCTGCGCCGCTCGGGCATCACGATGCCGTGGATGCCGACCGCGTCGGCCACGCGCATCAGCGTCCCGATGTTCTGGGGGTCTTCGAGGTGGTCGAGCAACAGCAAGAACGGGCGCTCACCGCGCTCATGCGCCACCTTCAGGATGGCCTCGACCTCGACATACGGGTAATCGGACACGCGCAAGGCCATCCCCTGATGGTTGCCGTTGTTCGACAAATCGTCGAGGATGCGGCGCTGCACGCGCTGCACCGGCACCCCGCGCATCTTGGCCAATTCCAGCACCTCGGCCACTTTCTTGTCGCGTTCCTCGGTGCGGTCGGCCAGCAACAGGTTCTCGACCTTGCGGCGGCGCGCCTTCAGGCACTCGTGTACCGCCCAATGCCCATAGACGAATTCCATCAGCCTATACCTTCCACAGCGTGCCGTCGCGGGTGTCCTCGAGCGTGACGCCGAGGCGCGCCAATTCATCGCGGATGCGGTCGCTGGCGGCGAAGTCCTTGGCCTTGCGGGCGTTGTTGCGCATCTCGATCAGCAATTTAATCAGCCCCGCCTCGCGCTCGGCGTTGGCATTGGCGGCCTGCGGCGGGGCGATGATGCCCAACACCTCACCGGCCAGCTCGGTATACAGCGCGTCGATGTCGGTCAGCACCTCGCGCCCGACCGTCGCGTCGCTGTTGAGCAAGGTGTTGACCTCGCGAGTCAATTCTTGCAAGGCCGAGAGCGCCACCGGCGCGTTGAAATCGTCGTCCATCGCCGCCGCGAAATCGGCGCGGGCTTGGGCGAGGCGCGGCAAGAAGCCGTTGCCGTCCGAGCCAGCCGGAGCGGTCGCCAAGCGCCCACGCACCAGCCAAACGGCGTTGTTCAGCCGCTCCCAGCCGCCTTGCGCCCCGCGCATCGAGTCCTCGCTGTAGGTCACGGGGCTAGAATAGTGCGCGCTGAGCACGAAGGTGCGGATGACCTCGGGGCGGTACTTGGTCAGGGCGTCGCGCAGGGTGACGAAGTTGCCCAGCGACTTGCTCATCTTGGTCGGGATGCCGTCTTGGTCGGGCACCATCAGCGACCCGACCAACATCCAATACCGAGCGAACTCGGCATCGTTGGCGCACTCGCTCTGCACGATTTCCGACTCGTTGTGCGGGAAGATGTTATCGACCCCGCCGCCGTGGATGTCGAAGGTCGGCCCCAAATATTTCTTGGCCATGGCCGAGCATTCGATGTGCCAGCCCGGGAAGCCCTCGCCCCACGGGCTATCCCAGCGCAAGATGTGCTCCGGCTCGGCGCGCTTCCACAGCGCGAAGTCCTCGGCGTGGCGCTTCTCGTCGCGCACGGCCTCGCGGGTGCCCGCCTCTTGCATCTCGATGCGGCGGTTGCTCAGCTTGCCGTAGTCGGGCGCGCTGGTCACGTCGAAATAGACGCTCCCGTTGGCCTCGTAAGCGAAACCCTTGTCAATCAGGGTTTGCGCCATCTTGATTTGCTCTGGGATGTGCGCGCTGGCACGCGGGCTGATGTCGGGGCGGATGATGCCCATCGAGTCCATGTCGCGGTACCACTCGCGGGTGTAGAACTCGACCAACTGCATCGGCTTGGATTGCAATTGGCGCGCCTTCTTGAGGATGCGGTCTTCGCCGCTGTCCAGCAAGTGGCCGACATCGGTGATGTTTTGGACGTACAGCACCTGATAGCCGCTCTTACGCAACCACCGCACGATCACGTCGAACGACGTATAGGTCTTGCCGTGCCCGAGGTGCGCGTAATCTTGCACCGTGGGGCCGCACACGTACATCCCGACGTAGCCCGGCTCCATCGGGGTAAACTCGGCCTTTTGTCGTCCCAAGACGTTGTAGATTTGCAGCGCCATAGTCCCTCTCTCGTTGTGGTGTGCGTATAAAAAAGCGACGCCCGCGCTAGGCGTCGTCGGAGGTATCGCCCAATTCGGCGTAATTGCGGCGCTCCATGCCCTCTGGCACGGCGAAGATGATGCGCCCGGTATCGCGGTTAATCAGGCGCGTCACGATGACCTTGATGGTTCTGTCCATGAACTGGCGACCATGCTCGACCACCACCATCGTGCCGTCCTCGAGGTAGCCCACGCCCTGATTGGACTGGTTGCCCTCTTGGATGATGTGCAGCAAGAACGCCTCGCCCGGGATGTAAACCGACTTGACCTCATTGGCCAAGGCGTTGACGTTGAGCACCTGCACGCCCTGCGCGCTGGCCACCTTGTTCAGGTTGTAATCGTTGGTCACGATGGCCGCTTCCAGCTTTTGCGCCAGCGCCACCAGCTTGTTATCGACCTGCGGGATGTCCTCGAAATCGTCCTCGACGATTTTGACCACGATCAGGTCGGAGCGCTGCAAATCGTTCAGCTTGTTCAGGCCGCGCCGCCCACGGTTGCGCCGCAACATATCCGACGAATCGGCGACGTGGTGCAGCTCGGCCAACACGAAGCGCGGCACGACGATCGTGCCGTTCAAGAAGCCGCTCTCGGTGATGCCGACGATGCGCCCATCAATCAACGCGCTGGTATCGACCAACACTTGGCGCGTCGATTGGCTCATCAGGCGCACGCGGGCGCTGCCGCTGCGGATGACCAGCGCATCCCACAATTCGCGGCTGCGCTGGGCGAACGCGCTCCCCAGCAAGTAACCGCTGACGATGGAGATGGCGGCGGGCAAGATGGTGCCCAGCGGGTTGCCCAACAACGACAACGGGTAGGCCAACAACAAGCCAATCACGAGGCCGATGAAGACCCCCAACAGCGTGACCAACCAGACCTCGACCGTCAGGTTGCTCATGGCGCGGCTGAGCGAGCGCACCGGCCTGACGGTCAGCCATGGGGTCAAAATCAGGCCAATCAGCGCGCCCAGCAGGCCGAAAATCAGCGTTGCGGTCTGCGCGGGCAGGTTGGTGATGGGGGCGAGGTCTAGGCCGAAGCGCGCACCGAGGACGGCGAACACGCTCATCCCGAACATGCGCGAGATAAAGTCAACAGACATATGGGGTCTCTCCGTGTTCAAGATATTATAGCGCCCTATCCGGCGCTGGGCATAGCCCAGCCTGAGCGTTTGTCCGGCGAAACCCCGACGGGTTGGGGTCAGCGCACCTC
>JALONY010000399.1 GCA_025454715.1 Anaerolineae bacterium | reverse complement strand
TTCGCCGAGGCGTGCGCCGAGGCCGGCATCATCTTCATTGGGCCACCGGCCAGCGCCATCCGCACGATGGGCGACAAGCAAGCCGCCCGCGAGGCGGTCAAGAAATATGGCGTGCCGGTGGTGCCCGGCACCGAGCCCGGGATGCGCGATGACGAGATTATCGCCTACGCCCAACAGTACATCGGCTTCCCGCTGATCGTGAAGGCGGCGGCGGGCGGCGGCGGCAAGGGGATGCGGGCGGTCTATGCCGCCGAAGACCTGCCTGCGGCGTTGGCCACCGCCCGCCGCGAGGCGGAGTCGGCATTTGGCGATGGGCGCGTGTACGCCGAAAAATTGCTGGTCGGGGCGCGCCACATCGAGTTCCAAATCCTCGCCGACATGCACGGCAACACCGTCCACCTCGGCGAGCGCGAGTGCAGCATCCAGCGCCGCCACCAAAAATTGGTCGAGGAAGCGCCCTCGCCGTTCATGGACGCCGAATTGCGCAAGCGCATGGGCGAGATGGCGATTGCCGCCGCGCAGTCGGTCGGCTACGTCAACGCGGGGACGATCGAGTGCCTCGTTGACCGCGACAAGAATTTTTACTTCCTCGAGATGAACACCCGCCTACAGGTCGAGCACCCGGTGACCGAGCTGGTGACCGGTGTTGACCTCGTGAAGGAGCAAATCCGCATCGCCCGCGGGCGGCGGATGGGGCCGACCGAAAGCGTCCTCGACCCGAAAGGCTGGGCGATCGAGTGCCGCATCAACGCGGAAGACCCGTATAACGGGTTCATCCCGTCGGTCGGGCGCATCACCACCCTGATTACCCCGACCGGCCCGGGCGTGCGGGTTGACCACGGGGTGTACAGCGGCTACGAAATCACCCCGTATTACGACAGCATGATTGGCAAGCTGATTTGCTTTGGCGAGACGCGCTCCGAGGCGATGTTGCGGATGCGCCGCGCCCTGAACGAGTACACCATCATGGGCATCAAGCACAACATCCCGTTCCACATCAACTTGCTCAACTCGTTCAGCTTCATCGCTGGCCAGTTCGATACCAAGTTCGTCGAAGAACGCTTCAGCATGACCACCTATGAGAGTGAGCCGAGCGACGAGGCGCTGGAATATGCCGCCATCGCCGCCACGCTGGTGGCGCACCGCAACCAACAATTGGCGACGCAGGTGGTGGCACCCGGCAAGCGCGACGCCAGCAACTGGAAATGGCTGACCCGCTACGAGAGGATGCACCGCTAACCATGAAATACATCACCACCATCAACGGCAAGAAGTTCGAGGTCGAAATCCGTGACGACAGCACGGTATGGGTCAACGGCAAGCAACGCTCGGTCGATTTCTTGTCGCTGGGGCCGACCTTGTTCAGCATCATCATGGACAACGCCCAGCACGAGGTCGTGGTCGAGAACCGCGAGGACGCCGTCGAAGTGCTGATGAACGGGCGCTTATACACCGGCACGGTCTTGGACGAGCGCGCCCAACTGATGCGGAACCGGCGCGGGGGCGATGCCGCCGACAGCGGTGAGGTGACGGTGCGCGCCCCGATGCCCGGCCTCATCGTGCTGGTCACGGTCAACGAGGGCGACCAAGTCACGGCGGGGCAGACGCTGGTCATCCTCGAGTCGATGAAGATGCAAAACGAGCTGAAAGCGCCCCGGGCGGGCACGGTGCAGCGCGTGAGCGTGCAGGCTGGCACCACGGTCGAGCAGCGCAAGGTCTTGATTACGCTGACCTGAGCGCCTGCCTCAAGCCCGAAACAGCCAAAACCCCCGCGCCGTCTCGTCTTGGCGCGGGGGTTTTTCGTCGGTCTAGGGGGTTGGGGCGGGTTAGACGCTCTGGATGCTCTGGTGGTAGCCGGTGGCGCCGTCGGGGCGGACGGGCGTCTGGCGCTCGGTTTGCTCGGCACCGGTGCCGTCGATGGCGCGGACGACGAACGTGTGCCTGCCCGCTGCATACGGCCAATCGTAGCGCCACAGTTGCCACGTCCGATCCGAGAGCGGGGCTTTCAGGCTGGCGTCTTGCCATTCGCCGTCATCGACGCGCACCTGCACGCGGCTGACGCCCCGCGCACCGGTGTAGACGATGCCGCCAATCGGGATGAAGGTCTGGCCGTCGGACTCGTAGGTCTGGCTGACGGCGACGGTATCAATCACCGAGGTGGTCTGCACGCGGGCGATGGCCGACCACCCGCGCCGCACCCAATAGCCCTCTGCCCAGTCCGAGACGAACTCGAAGCCGGTAATCCACTTGGGTTGCTTCATGCCGTACAGGTCGGGGATGTGGATGCGGAGCGGGAAGCCGTGTTTTTGCAACAGCGGGCGGTCATCCCACGCATAGGCCAGCAAGATGCTGGGGTCGGCGCGCAACACGAGGTCGAGGATGTGGCTCATCGGCACGCCCGTCCACTTGGTGGTGCTAATCAGCGGGCCGCCAATCGGGTTGGAGATGCACGACATGGTGACGATTTCGGAGGCCGAGGGCATGGCGCGCAGCTCGTCCAACGTCCACGACAGCGCGTTGGCGACCAAGCCGGTGACCGGCAAACGCCATGCGACCCCGTGCGGGTGCCTGCGGCGGCCACGAAATTCGGGTCGTTGTTGGGGGCGGCCACTTGCGGGCTGGGGGTTCCCTCGCCTTGAGCGGTGGCGGGGTCGGGGGTAGGTAGGGGCTCATCGGAGCTGCCCGTACCGGCACCGGCCAAGCCGACGACCGCACCGGCCACCGTGCACCGGCCAAGCCGACGACCGCACCGGCCACCGTCAGGACGGCGGCGCTGCCACCGACGCGCACCAAGAATTGGCGGCGGTCGAGTTGCAGGGCGCTGACCTCGCCCGACGCGGCAGGGGTAACGCTCAAGCGTTTGAACGCCCAGCCGCAAAACCAGCCGAACGCGCCGAACGCCACGAGGATGAACGCGATATCGACGATGAGCAACACGCCAGCGCGGGCGAACTGGACGGCGGGCAAGGCGGCGTGAATCAGCGCCATCAGCGCGCCGAGGCCAAGCCCGACCCGCGCCGCGAGGTTGGCGCCGGCCTCGGGC
>JALONY010000398.1 GCA_025454715.1 Anaerolineae bacterium | reverse complement strand
ATCTCCCCTCATTTCGTCTACGCACACACGAGGCGGTAACACGTGGAACCGACGACCCAAGCCCAAACCCCCGACCCTTCGACCCTCGCGCCCAGCGCGTCCAGCGCGCCGACGGTCGAGGCCACCCCGACCCAGCTAGACCAAGCGGCGCTCGATAAAGCCCCGACCTCGCCGCCGCTAAAGCGGCGATTGAGGCGCAACGCCAAGCGGACGAGGCGCGCAAGACCGACCTTGAACGCCTGCAAGGTGAACAGGCCGCGCTGGCGGAGCGCCTGCGCGCCGCCGAGGAAAAGGCCACCGCCGCGCAAGCGGCACTCATCAGCCACCGGCGTGACGGCGCGCTGAGCGCTGCACTCCAAGCCGCAGGCGCGCATGACCCTAGCGTCGTGCTGACGCTGTGGCAGGCCACCGGCGCGCTGGCATCGCTGGCCGGCGAGGATGGCCAGCCGAACGCCGAGGCGGTGCAAGCCGCGCTCCAAGCGCTCAAAGCCGACAAGCCCTACTTGTTCGCCGCACCTGCGCCGGACAAGCCCGACCGAGGCACCTACCGAGGCACACCCACGAACGCCTCCACCCCGTCGCAGACGACGGACGCGGAGCAGCGGGCGCGGGCGGCCATGCGCCGAAGCCTCGGCCTACCCATCTAGATTAGAGAGGAACCCAGCCTGTGGCTGCGATTACCCCGACCCAATTCAAAATCCTGCACGCCTACGACGGCGGGCAAATCGAGACGCTCATGAGCGCCGCCGACACCGCCAACACCCGTCAGGGCAAGGTGGCCTACATCGCGCCGACGACCGGCTTGGCCGTGCTGGCCGACGCATCGACCGTGGCCGAGATTACCGGCAATAGCGGCATCAACCGCGCCATCGTCGGCTTCATTACGACCCCCAGCCGCTCCAGCCTCGCGGGTGAGAGCTGCACGCTGCTGATGGAAGGTCTGGTAGACCTCGGCGATGATGTCATCGAGAGCCTGAATGACGGCGCGCCGGTCTTCCTGTCGAACACCGCTGGCCTCATCGACGACGCCGCTGGCACCGTGAGTGTGCAGGTCGGTTACGTCGTCAGCGTCCGCAACCGCTTGGACGGTGAGGTGCGCAAGTTCCTGCGCGTCTCGACCAGCCACCTGACCCGCGTTGGCGCGGTCGTCGCCAGCTAAGGAGACCTAACACATGTCCACTGAACTCGTCTACGGTCTCCACGACCTTCAGAATTACCGTGACCGCACGCTTGAGAGTGTCGGTATCCAGACCATCACGGCGGCGGTCGATGTCTTCCAAGCGAATTACAACGCCACGATGAACGAGTGGCTGGCGCGGGTCACCCGCGCCGACCCCTCGTACAACCTTCAGCCGGTGCAGAAGCATGAGCTGCCGACCATTCCCGCAATGCAGACCGTGACCGCCGACGGCTACGCTGACCCCGCGCAAAGCTACCCGTACTACGAAGCGGGCATCCCGCTTTTCCGTGGCGAGTACGCCCGCGGCTACAGCTACGAGGCCGACCGCCTCCGCACCGTCGATCAGCTTAACGCCGACCTGCGCGCTTCGATGATGGCCGACCAGAACTGGCTGCGCTTGAACGCGCTGAAGGCGTTGTTCTATAACGCCAACTGGACGTATCGCTCGGCGGAGGATGACAAGCGCTTCCCCTCGACCATGACCATCATGCCGCTGGCGAACGGCGACACCCGCCTTTACCCGTTCAAAAACAACACGATGGCCACCGCCCAGCACTACACGGCGCAGGCCAACGCGATTGGCGACGGGGCGGACGACCCGTTCCAGACCATCCGCGACACGCTCGACCGCTACCTGCCGAGTGGCGGGCAGTACATCTCGTTCGTGCCGAGCGGCTTGGTGTCGAGCATTCGCGCCCTGAGCGCCTTCTACCCCGTCCAGAAGACCGAGTTCATCACCCGCCCGACCACCGAGGCGTTGGTGGGCGAGGGCATTCAGGCGCGCAAGATGTGGGGCGATGAGGTGATTGGCGAGCACGACGCCGGTGTCACGGTGGTCAAGTGGGACATGTTGCCCTCGGGCTACATCCTGACCATCGACATGAACAACCCCGCCATCGGCGTCCGCGAACACGCCGAGCCGACCATGCGCGGGCTGCTCAATCGCGAGTTCGTGACCAAAGAGGGCTTGGAGCGCCGCTTCTACTGGCGCCGCATCGCCGGTATGGCCGTCGTGAACCCCATCGCCGCCCACATCCACCGCGTCGGCAACGCCAGCTACGCCGTCCCGACCGGCTTCTCGCCCGCCATCTAATCGCGCCTTGACGCCCATCCCCCGACCGATTGCCGGTCGGGGGAGACTGGAGCCTTATGCCCGAATTCATCGTCATCCTGAAAAAGCGCCGCAAGAAGCGCCCTGTGCCGTCGTTCACCTACGAGGCCGACGGCCTCCAAGTCACGTTCACTGATACTTCGACCAAATCACCCACCCGCTGGCTCTGGGACTTTGGCGACGGCAATACCAGTACGGCGCAGAACCCGACGCACACCTACGCCGAGGCGGGGACGTACAGCGTCAGCCTGTTGGCGATTAACGCTTTTGGCTCCAAAGCCCCAGCGCGCCAGAGTGTCGA
>JALONY010000032.1 GCA_025454715.1 Anaerolineae bacterium | reverse complement strand
TTGCTCAGCTTCACCCCGACCGAAGCGCCGACCGGCGTGCTGGTCTACACCCATGAGCGCGTGCCCGCGTGGCAGGGGTCGGTCTTCTTTTGCGTCTGGAACGACGGCTACCCATCGCTCCGCCGCATCACGCTCGACGCCACTGGCACGCAAGCCGAGGCGGTCGAGGACGTGCCATTAGGCGACGAGGCACGCTGTCGCATCGACCTCGCCCAAGCCCCCGACGGCAGCCTCGTCTTTAGCGCGGTCGATGAGCGTGGCGGCCACCTATGGAAGCTCACGCCTGAGGAAGGATAACCCCCGATGCCCAGCTTGACCCAACGCCTCGGCCTGCCGCGCTACGAGGCCGACCGCCGCTACAAAGACGCCCTCACCGCCTATTTGCGCGCCCAAGACGCCCGCGCCGAGGCGCGCAATGACGCCTTAGGGCAAGCGCTGGCCATCATGAACGAGGTGATTGAGATGTTGCCCACCCATGCCGAGTATTGGGCGGCGCGGGGCATGATTTACATCGACCAAAACAAGCTCGAGCCCGCCCGTGCCGACTTTGAGCGCGCCGTCAAATTGTTCGACCTCGAGTTGCTTGGGCATTACGGCTTGGGCTTGGTGGCCTACCACGAGGAGCGCTACCCCGACGCCCTGCGCCACCTGCTCACCGCCGAGCGCATCGACCCGCAGCGCACCGAGACGCTCTACACGTTGGCGCTGGTCTTGGACAAGCTAGAGCGTAGCGCCGAGGCCGTCGAGCGGATGACCCGCGCCCACGACCTGATGGAGGCGCACAACGACAAGCGCAAGCCGCAAGCGGTGCGCTGGCTGGCGCAAATCCGCAAGCACGTCAAGGCGTAAGGCCGCGCCGTGTCTGAGCGGTCGCTGAACATCTCGCCCACAGAGGTTGACATCTCGGGCGAGGCTGGTTAGACTGTTGAGTATGAAGGGGGCGCATTCGCCTCACTAAGGAGTATGCAACATGCTCGCACTTTGTTGTCGCTGCCAATCATACGGGGGATTTTCCGCGTAGGCAGGCGGCGCTTTGCATGTTGACAAACTGAGCGCACACCACAGCCCTACGGGGTCGGTGTGTGCGACACGAAACACGAGTACACCACACGACGCGGGATGTCCCCAACAGGACGCCCGCGTTTTTGTTTACCCAGCTCACGCCGCGCTGACACCGCCCAAAAGGAACCCACCCTACCATGGTCGCCCTCCAACAAACCCCCTACCTCGTCGATGAGCCGCGCATCCGCAAGCTCGAGGCGCAAATCGGCAACACCCCGATGCTCGGCTTCACCCGCGTGACCGCCCACCTGCCCGAAACCGTGCAGGTCTACGCCAAAGCCGAATGGGCTAACCCGGGCGGCAGCGTCAAAGACCGCGCCGCGCTGTTCATCGTGCGCGACGCCCTGACCAGCGGCAAGCTCACCCCCGATAAGACCCTGCTCGACAGCACCAGCGGCAACACCGGCATCGCCTACGCGATGTTGGGGGCGGCCAAGGGCTTTCGGGTCAAGCTGTTCTTGCCGGCCAACGCCAGCCCGGAGCGCGTCGCCATCCTCAAGGCCTATGGGGCGGAGCTGGTGCTGACCGACCCGCTGGAGGGCAGTGATGGCGCCATCCGCGCCGCCCGCGCCGAGCTGGCCGCCCACCCCGACCGCTATTTTTATGCCGACCAATACAACAACCCAGCCAACTGGCAAGCCCACTACCACACCACCGCCCCCGAAATCTGGGCGCAGACCGCTGGCAAAATCACCCATTTCGTGGCCGGATTGGGCACCAGCGGCACCCTGATGGGCACCGGTCGTGGCCTGAAGGCCATCAATCCTGAGATTCAGGTCATCTCGCTCCAGCCCGATAGCCCGTTCCACGGTGTCGAGGGCTGGAAGCACATGGCCACCGCCATCGTGCCGGGCATTTATGACGAGGGCTTCGCCAACCTCGACTTTGGGGTGACGACCGAGGACTCGCACGCGATGGCCAAGCGCCTCGCCCGCGAGGAGGGCTATTTGGTCGGCATCAGCGCGGCGGCGGCGATGGCGGGCGCGCTCAAGGTGGCCGAGTCGCTGGCGGAGCGCGGGGAGCGCGGCGTGGTCGTCACGCTGTTCCCCGACAATGCGTACAAGTACCTCAGCGACCCGTTCTGGGTGCGCTAAGCGCCGGTCAGCTTGTGTTATCCTTCATCGGGTGGGCGTAGCGCGCTATGCCCGCGTCTCCCCCCGCTCTTTGTGCGCACAAGGGGCGGGGGAACCATAAGACATCCATCATCCCCCAGCGGTTGGGGCGTCAGGCGGCCAAGAACGCCAACAACGCCCGAACGAACGCCTCGGGGTCTTCCTCGAACGGCTGATGCCCAAGAGCGGGCAGGCTGACGAGCTGAGCGTTGGGCAACCAGCCCAGCAAACGCTCCCCCTGCGCCAAGGGGGTGACGGTGTCGGCGGTTCCCCATAACAACAAGGTCGGGGCATCGATGCCGCGCACATCGGCCTCACCCAGCGTTTCGGCGGGCAGGTCGCGGGTGATAGCCAAAAGGGCGACATCCCAGCCCGGGGTCTGGAACGCCCGCCAATAGCCATCGTAGTCGGCTTCGGTCAAAAACGACGGGTCGGCCTGAAACCCGCGCACGACCGCCTCGACGTTTTGGCGCGTGAAATAGGCTTGTAACCCCACTCGCCCCCAGCGCCACACCGGCGGCAACGTGACCAGCCCACCGACGAACGCGGGTGGCCCCCCAAACCCGACCGCCGCACCGACCAACACCAAGCGCGTCACCCGCTGGGGGTGGCGGAGGGCGAACGCGGCGGCCACGTTGCCCCCCGCGCTGTGCCCGACGATGACCGCCGACTCGACGCCCAGCGCGTCGAGCAATTGCGCCGTCAGGTCGGCTTGGTTGCCGAGGGTATAATCGAACTCGGCAGGCTTATCGGACAAGCCGAACCCCGGGCGATCGAAACCAATCACCCGATAGCCCGCCGCCACCACGTCGTCGGTGATGTAGCGCCACGTCAGGGTCGAGCCGAACAACCCGTGGATGAGCACGACGGCGGGCGCTTGCGGGTCACCCCTGTCTTCGTAATAGACGCGCACGCCCTGAAGCTGGATGAACGCCCCATCTGGGTCGTTGACGAGCTGGGCGGGGTCGATGCCGCCCTCATTGAGCGGAAGGGCGAACGGCACGACCGACAGCACCAGCACGACGAGGATGAACCCGAACAGCACACGACGCACGATTTTCACGATACGACATCCTTTTTGGGGCTTAGCATAACACACCGCGCACGCCGCCGAAAACGATGACCGGCGGCGTGCGCGCCGAGCCTAGCCCTCGTGCAAGAAGCGCACCTCCGGGTAATCCTCCGACACCGCCTCGAGCAACGGTGCCGCTTGGCCGAGCAGATGCGCCTCGAAAAAGGCGACGGTGTAGGCCGCGATGACCTCGTTGGCGCGGAACGGGTCAATCGTCCCGACCATATCGGGCGTGATGAACATGGGCAACAGCACCTGCAACAAGGCGAGGTCACTGCTGAACGTGTTGTGTATCGCCCCCTCGATGTGCAGGTGATACGGCGCGCTGGAGGCCGATAACGCCCCTGCGAGGGTGGCGGTGTATTGTGCTTGCAGCGCCTCGAACGCCTCGCGGGTCATGCCCAGCGCGAACAACTGCATCTCGGTCACGATTTCTGGGGCACCGCTCATCACCATGAACGGCACCGCGACGCCCTCGCCCGCCGCGCCGAACACCGTGCCGTCCATGTTCAAGGCGGCAGAGACCCGCGCATCGACCAACGTGACGTTGGCGGCGGTCGCCCCGCCGAACGAGTGACCGAACGCCCCGACCCGCTCGAGGTCGAACCCGCCCGCCAACACCGAGTCACTCGCGTTCAGCTCGGCCAACACATCGAGGGTATGGACGGTGTCCTCGACCCACACGCGCAAAATCACGTCTTGGGCTTGGGGGTCGTACACGTCCGACCCCGCGTCGTTGGCGCGCAGGGTCGTGCCGTCGGGGAAGACCGAGGCCATCTGGCTATACGGGTGATCGACCACCGCGATGACGAACCCACGGCTGGCGACCTCGGACAACAAGGCGCTATAAAAGCGCACCGGCAGGCCGAACCCGGGCGAGAACAGCAAGACCGGATACCCGCCCTCCCGCGCCAGCAACGGCGCATCGACGTAGACCTGAGCCTGTATCCGATCGAACATCATGGCCGGTATCATCAAGGCCGCTTGATAGGCCGCGCTCTCGGCCTCAGGGGCATATGGCGCGGGCACCGCGTCCGCGGCAGGGCTGGCCGGATAATACACCGCGATTGGGAAGGCACGCAGGTCGTCGGCGCGGTCGGTGAAGAGTTCGGCGCGGTCGGGGTCGGTCAGGGCGTACTGGCGATACCCGACCGCCGATCCGGTCGGCACCGGCAGGGTCAGACCGGCGTCTTGGGCATGGGCGGGGGCAATCAGCAACAACAGGAGCGCCAAGACGCTGAGCAGGTGGGCGGTACGGGGCATGGGGTCGGGTTTCCTCATTCGGTATGTCGGCAAGCTACCCCGTCTCATACGCGCCCAGCCGCAGGCGGGTTGCAAGCCGCCCGCCGTTCAGCGCTCACCGGCATTCGGCGGTATACTGCACCTATCGCCCCCATCGATAACCCACGAGGCACCCCGCTCATGCCCTCTTCCACCGGTCGCTACGTCCTGCTGGCCACCATCCTCGCCAGCAGCATGGCCTTCATCGACGGCTCCGCGCTCAACGTCGTCTTGCCCAGCCTCCAGCGTGACCTCGGCGCGGGCGGCGGCCAATTGGTCTGGATCGTCAACGGCTACCTGCTGATGCTCGCGTCGCTGATTTTGATTGGCGGCTCGTTGGGCGACCAATACGGGCGCAACCGCATCTTCGGGGCGGGCATCGTGCTGTTTACGCTGGCTTCGGCGGCGTGTGGGTTCGCCCCGTCCGCCGAGGTCTTAATCCTCGGGCGGGTGGTGCAAGGCATCGGCGGCGCGCTGATGGTGCCCGGCAGCCTCGCCATCATCACCGCCAGCTTCCCGCCCGACCAGCGTGGGCAGGCCATCGGGGTATGGTCGTCGGTCAGCACCATCACCACGCTGGGGGGGCCGATTTTGGGCGGCCTGCTGGCCGACAGTGGCCTGTGGCGCTGGGTATTTTTCATCAATTTGCCGCTGGCCGCCGTCGCGCTGTGGGCGTTGCGCCGCGTCCCCGAGACCCGACGCCCAGACGCCGACCGCACCATCGACCTCATCGGCGCGTTCTTGATTACGCTCGGGCTGGCCGGCCTGACCTATGGCTTGGTCACGTGGGGGGAGCGCGCCGGTGCCGCCTTCGACCTCGGAATCGGGCTGGCCATCGGGGGCGGGCTGGTGGCGTTGGCCGCCTTCGTCGGCTGGGAGGCGCGTAGCCCACACCCGATGATCGATTTGCGCCTGTTTCGCTCACGGGCATTCACCGGCACCAACTTGATGACCGCGTTTTTGTATGGCGCGTTGTCGGGCGGGTTGTTCTTCTTGCCGTTGTTGCTGATTCAGGTGCACGGCTACAGCGGCACCGAGGCCAGCGCCGCCCTGTTGCCGTTCGCGCTGATTTTGGCGGCCTTGTCGCCGTGGGCGGGGCGCTGGGGCGCACGGGTCGGGCCGCGCCTGCCGCTCACGATTGGCCCCGCCGTGGTCGGTATGGGCTTCTTGGCGTTGGGCGCGCCAGCGCTGACCGACGGCTTCGGGCAATATTGGACGAGCTTTTTCGGCGGGGTGGTCTTGATTGGGGTCGGGATGGGCATCACGGTCGCGCCGCTGACGGCCACCGTGATGAGCGCCGCGCCGGAATCATCGGCGGGGGTGGCCTCGGGCGTCAACAACGCGGTCACGCGCTCGGCACAAGCCCTGATGACCGCGATTTTTGGGGCGTTGGCGCTGATCGTCTTTACCGGCGCGCTACAGGCCGCCCTGACCGCCGCAGACGTGCCCAGCGCGGCGCAAACCGCCATGTTGGCCGAGGCCGACCAATTGGCACAAACCCCCGTGCCGCTCGGCGCGGGGTTGACGACCGCGCAGGCCGAGGCCGCAAGCTTGGCCATCCGCGAGGCGTTCGCGGGGACGTTTCGGCTGTTGATGGGGGTGGCCGCCGCGCTGTGCGCGGTCAGCGCGGGGGTGTCGGCGTGGGTGTTGCGACCGACGCGGCCACCGACTGCATGACCTCGGTCAACGCCTCGGAGTCGCTGGGCGCGCCCACCGCAAACAGGGCAATCTCGCCCTGCGCCACCCGCCCGACCCACGCCTGCTCTGGCGCGACGGTCAGGCCAGCGGGGCGCGGCAATTCGCGGTCGGCGATGGCGCGCACCGCCACCCCCACCAGCGCGGTGTCGTCGGGGTGGATGAATTGGAAGGTGTACGGGTCTTCGGCGGCACCGGCAATCACGCGCCAGCCGCGGGGCGGCTGCACGCTATACCGCTCGGTATACAGCCGCTCATCGGTGATGACGAACGGGGGCGCGGCGGTGGCCGCAAGCTGGGGCGGCACGTTTTGGGCGGGGATGCACCCGCTCAGGAGCGCCAGCACCACCCCGCCGACCAGCGCCCGCTTACGGGGCGCGGTTGGGCGCATCGGGCGCGCTCCGCAGCTCGTCCAAGCCCGCGTTGGGCTCATCGCACGACACCCAGCCCGACCAGCGCGTGATGCGCCACGCGGTCGCGTCGCTGGGGGTCGGGTTTTCGGCGCGCACGTACACGCACACCCCGCTGAAGCCTTGTCCGGCCTCGAAGGTCGGGATGGTCTGGATGTCCCACGCCCGCCCGCTGTCTTGCGGGATGGAGCGGCGGTAGACCACATCGACCAAGCCGCCCCACTCGTCGGGGATGTACGAGTCGATGCAGGCGGTGACTTGGCCGTCGGGGCAATTGGCCGCGACGTAGGCCAGCAACTCTTCCGAGAGCGGCGCACGCGAGGCGGCCTCGTCGCCGCGCAAGGCGGCGCGGGTGAAATCGACCGCGAGGGCAAAGGCGGGGTTGGTGGTCTGGGGCACCAGCAACGCCGTGGCGATGATGATGCCGACCACGACGACGACGAATGCGGTGATGAGCAAGACAGGGGTACGCTTCATGGGGCAAAACTTCTCGCGGGGCGAAACGGGGTCATTCGTGGTCTTCCTCGGTCAGGCCGCGCACGACCTTGGGCGGCACCAACCACAGCAAATCGCCGCGGTAGGGCGGGCGGCTGGTCAGCAATTCGACGCGGGCGAGGCCGCACTTCTTCATCTGCACCGAGGCACCCGTCAGGGTTCGCAGGCACTCGCTCAGGGTCGGCTCATGCCCGACCAACATCACGTCGTGATAGGCGGGCACATCGCGCAACAACTCGCCCAGCGCCGCCGCCGAAAACCCGAAGTCGAGCGCGTCATGCACCACCGGCACGACCTCCAGCGCCGCCGCGACGATGTCGGCGGTTTGGGTGGCGCGCAAGCGCGGGCTGGTGAACACGGTGCGGATGTTGAGGGCTTGGCGGCGTAACAACTCGGCCAGCGCGTGCGCGTTGGCGCGACCGTCTTCGGTCAGGGCGCGGCGCTCGTCGGGGATGCCCTCGTCGGGCTCGGCATGGGCGTGCCGCAAAAGGTACAGGTTCATAGGTCGGTTTCTTCGCGGTGTGGGGCAAGTTCGGGCATGTTTTTGCCCAACCAGTTTACCCGAAAGGCCGAGAGTGTTACAATCCCAGTTCATTGCAACCCGACGCACCCGCCGGACGTATAAACCCTATCGCGAGGGGTTTTGCCCGTCCGCCGAGCGCCTGACCGCAGGACAGCGCATGTGACTCAAGACCCGATTTTGCTCGAGTGGATCGAGCGCGCCATCCATGGCGATGCCGAAGCCTTCGAGGAGATTTACTACACGTACAAGGACGATGTGTACACGGCCTGTATGCGGATGTTGGGCAACGCGGCAGAGGCCGAGGACGCAGCGCAAGAGGTGTTCGTGCGCTTGTTGCGCGTGTTGCCGCGTTACGACGTGGCACGCGCCAGCTTTCGCACATGGCTGCTGACCATCACGACCAACTACTGCTACGACATGCTGCGCAAGCGGCGCGGAGGCGAGTTGTCGATGGATGACGAGGACAACGAGGCGGTCACCGTCACGTTGCGCAGTAGCGACCCGACGCCCGAACAGGCCGCCCTCTCGAACGAGTTCCACGCACGGGTACAGCAGATGTTGGATCGGCTGTCGCCCGACGACCGCCAGATGATCGTGCTGCGTTACTGGTTCGATCACGGTTACGAAGAAATCGCCGAAGCCACCGGCCAAACCGTCAGCGCGGTCAAGAGCCGCTTGTTTCGGGCACGCCAGCGCCTCGCCGACCTGCTGGGCGATACCCCGCTGCCGGACGAAGGAGACTAACCCATGTCGGACAACACCGCCCGCCGCCTTCAGCGCGTCCAAGAAGCCCTCGATGCGCCGCTCTCGCCCGACCAAGAGGCCGCGCTCCAGCGCGACCTGAGCGCCGACGGCGAGGCCGCCCGTGCCGCCCGCCGCCTCGAGCGGGTTCACGACCTGCTGAGCGCCGCCCCGCGTGAGCGCGCCCCAGAGCGCCTCGCCGGTCGGTTGATGGCGCGCATCAGCCAGATTATGGCCAGCCAAAAGAAGCGCCGCTGGCCGGTGCCGCGGGGCGCGGTCTCGGTCGCCATCGCGCTGGCCAACGCCGCCGCCCTGCCCCTGATGACCGGCGCGGCATGGCTGATGATCCACGCCGCCGCACGCCCCGAACTGGCGCGCACCGTCCTGCCCCGCGTCATCATGACCCACCTGATGCTGATTGAGGTGATGGTGCAAATCCTGCGTGAGGCCGAGTCGGTGGCGCACGACGACCCCGACACCGCCGCCGCCATCTTGCGCCTGCTGCCCGAGGCCTTGCGCGCCGTCAGCCAAGCCCTCGACGACGACAATGCCCCGACTCGCTGAAAGCGAGCCGATTTGGCGGTATACTGAGCGTTCATCGTCAGTAACACACGGGCATTGCACGAGGACGCACGAACTCGCCTATGGACATCATCGAAATCGATAACTTGCGCTTGCGCTGTGAGATTGGCTTCAGCGCGCACGAAATCGGGGTCAAGCAAGACGTGGTCTTGACCCTCCGCATCGGCGCGGACATGCGCCGTGCAGGCCAAACCGACGACCCCAACGACGCCTTCAACTACCGCACCGGCGCTGGCCGACGCGGTGGCGCGCTTGGTGATTGGGGCGGGCGCGCCGTGGGTGATGGTGCGCGTGCACAAGCCCGGGGCGTTGCGCTTCGCCGATAGCGTGGGCGTGTGCATCGAGCGCACCCCTGCGGATTACCCCGCATGAGCACGCCCGTCTTCTTGCACGGGGGCGGCCTCAACCTCGCCCGCGCCCTCCACGACGAGGCGTGCTTCAGGCCATTCGTCGAGGCCTGCCACACCCCCCAGCGCCCGTTGCGGGTGCTGATGGTCATCCACGAGAGCCACCAAGACGACCTCAAGCATTACCACGCCATGCTGCGGCGAGTCGGGGTGCAGCCCGAGCAAATCGAGGTCGTGACCGTCTCGAACGAGCGCGGCATGACCCCCGCCGATGTGCTGGGAGTCACCGGGGTTTTCGTGTGCGGCGGAAAGACACCTGATATACACTACGCATTGTGCCAAGACATCACGTGGTTGCGGACGCTCCGACGCGAAAACCTGCCCTATTGCGGGTTCGGCGCGGGCGCGGCCATCGCCACCCAGTACGCCATCGTCGGCGGCAGCCTGTACCAAAACCCCCACGGGGGCGAGCTGGTACAAGTCGCCCCCAGCGCACTGTCCGAAGGGCTCTCGACCGTGGACGTGCGCCCGGGGCTCAACATCGCCCCGCCCCTCTTTCAGGCGGTCGATGTACGCGCCTCGCAAGGTGGCTCGCTGATGCGCGCCTATCATCTGGTGCAGACGGGCGCGCTGCACACCGTCGCCGCCATCGACGAGATGACCCTGTTGGAGCTCAGCCACGGGCAGGTCATCGTCCACGGCGCGGGGCGCGTCTATGAGGTGCGCGACATCAGCGGCAAGATCGAAGTGAGTGTGTTCTGGCACTAACGCAGAAGCAGGCTGTGGAGGCCACATCGATGAAAACGCGAGCGAGACACACGATTTGGGGCGCGCTGGTGATGGCGTTGCTACTGGTGATGACGACCGCCCCCGTCGGGGCACAAGACGGCAAGCCTCGCGGTGGCGGGGCGGCCAGCGGCACCGAGCTGCGCCAATGGGCTACCCAAGCCCAAGCCAGCTCCGAGTACCCGGGCTGGGAGGCGGTCAACGCCGTCGGTGCCCCCACCATCACCCAATGCGCCGACCAACGCGGCGCGTGGGCGTCGCAGACGTGGGATGGCGAGCGCGAAGAGTGGCTGTTGGTCACGTTCGCCACGCCGGTCATCCCGACCCAAATCAACATCCACCAAAACTTCAACCCGGGCAGCATCACCCGCCTCGTGGTGTTCGCCGAGGGCTCCGATGAGCAAATCATCCTGCCCAACAGCGCCGACCTCAACCCGATCGACTGCCCCAACGTCTTCAGCTACGACGTGACCACCATCACCGAGCCGATCATCGCGGTGGGCATGTACCTCGACCAGCGCGATCAGCGCGCTTGGACGGAAATCGACGCGGTCGAGCTGGTGGGCGTGGCCGGTGACGGCACCACCCCGACCACCGACGGCGGGGGTAGTGGCGGGGGCGGGCCCAGCGGTGGCAGCGCCGCGGGCGGGCCCAACAGCACCAACACCCGCGCCAACGCCCCGGGCATCAGCATCGTCTGCCCGCAGGGCGGCGGCTTCGATAACGGCGTCCAAGTCACCATCAACATGCGCGCAGGGTTCAGCTACACCGCCACTGTGTTGGGCATCGGCGATTTCGACCCGATCGTGGCCGTGACCGACGGTGACGAGACGCTGTGTAACGACGACTCCAGCGCCGCCGCCGAGTTCATCGTCGATTTGCCGACCAGCGGCGAGGTCGGCCCCAGCACCCTGTCGGCACAAATGCCGTTCACCTACTCCGGCAGCGCGTTCGGCGATGTCTCGTTCGTGGTGGGCAGCGTGGGCAGCACGGCGGGCGAGTTCGTCCTGTTGATCGAGGGCTTGGCCGTCACCAGCAATGACGGCAGCGGCGACGGCGCGGGCGACCCGTTCTACCTGAGCCTGAGCGAGAACATCATCGCTTCCGGCGTCGATATTTCGGCCTACATGATTTCGGTCACCAACGACCTCGACTCGCTGATTTACGTGGTGGGCGAGGACGACCGCATGATCGTGCTGGAGGACGGCACGGCTGCGGTGTGCGATGACGCCAACACCCCGTCGTGCTATGGCGCGCCGGATGTGTCGCTCCAAGGCGCGTTCGTCACCCGCACCAATGGCCGCCGCCTGCCCACCGGCCAATTCGACTCGCTGTTCCGCGTGCCGTCCGACATCTTCACCGCGGGCAACTTCCTCGAGTATCGCTTCTCGTCGCCCGGGCAACGCACGTTCGGCGATTACGTCGCCGCCTTCCACCTCGGCACCACCGCGCCCTAACCGCACCCAAGAGCAACCGACATGACCACCCTCCTCCTCCTCGACGCCACCGTCCTCACCCTCTCGCCCGATGGGTCGCGGGTGCAGCCCTTGGCGCACCACGACGTGCTGGTCGAGGGGCAACGCATCACCCATGTGCAGCCCACCGGCCAAGCCGACCCGTCGCACTTCGACGAGGTGGTACGGGCGGCGGGGCGGGTGGTCATGCCCGGCCTCATCAACACCCACGCCCACGTCCCGATGGTGCTGTTCCGCGGCCTCGCCGAGGATGTCAGCATCGACCGCTGGTTCAACGAGTTCATTTGGCCGTTGGAGAGCAACCTGCACCCCGATGATGTGTACTGGGGGATGTTGCTGGGCACCGCCGAGATGTTGTTGGGCGGCGTGACGACCGTGGCCGACCACTACTTTCATATGGATGTCGGGGCGAAAGCCATCGCCGAAAGCGGGATGCGCGGCGTGCTGGGCTGGGCGATGTTCGGCAGCCAAGGCCAAGCCGCCCTCGACACCACCGAGCGCTTCGTCCGCCAGCACCACAACAGCGCCGACGGGCGCATCACCGCCGCCATTGCGCCCCACGCCCCCTATACCTGCGATGACGACTTCTTGCGGGGGAGCGCCCGCTTGGTCGATGCGCTGGGCGTGCCCGCGCACATCCATGCCGCCGAGGTGCGCGCCCAAACCGACCTCAGCCTGCAAAAGCGTGGCCTGACCCCGATTCAGGTGCTAGAGCAGACCGGCCTGTTGCGCCAAGGCACCATCCTCGCGCACGCCTGCGGGGTGTTGCCGTCCGACATCGAGCTGATGGCCGAGGCGGGCGTGGGGGTGGCGCACGCCCCCAAGACCTACCTCAAGCTGGGCATGGACGTGACGCCCATCCCCGCCCTGCGCCAAGCCGGTATCGCGGTCGGGCTGGCCACCGATGGCGCGGTCAGCAACAACACGCTCGACCTGTGGGAGGCGTTGCGCCTGTGCGCCATGCTCCAAAAAGACCGCGCCCGCCAGCCCGAGGTCTTGCCCATCGCCGAGGCGTTATTGATTGCCACCCGCGAGAGCGCCCGCGTGCTGGGGATGGCCGACCGGCTGGGCGCGGTACAGGCCGGTTATCTGGCCGATTTGATCGTGCTAGACCTCGGCGGGCTGCACCACCAGCCGCTGCACGACCTCGGCGCGTCGCTGGTCTACAACACCCTGCCCACCGACGTGCAGACGGTCATCGTCAACGGCCAAATCGTCGTGCGTGACCGCGTGTTGCGCCGCATCGACCCCGCCACGGTGGTGCATCAGGCCAGCCGCGCCATGCAACGCCTCGCCCAGCGCGTGCCCGCACAGCGCATCCAGACCTATCAACCGTAGAAAACATCTGAATTTTAAGGTGCCACAGCCAGAATTGGGGTATAGTAAGGCCAGTTTCGAACGTAGCGCGGCGCAGTCAGGTTTCCTATATGAGCAGCCCATTCCATGACCCTAAACGCTTCAAGCGTTTTTACGAGACCGACCGTAGCATCCGCGACCTGTATGAAGCGCGTGAGCAATTCGCCCATCCCCGCATGGACTTCGCCGGCTGGGCGTTGCGTGGCCTGCGTTGGCGCGGTGATGAGCGTGTGCTGGATGTCGGGTGTGGGTATGGGGCGTATTACGACCGGCTGAGCCAAGCCCACCCCAATATCGACTATTTCGGGCTCGACCAATCGCTGGGGATGCTGGCGCACCACGCCGCCGCAGGTCACGGGCGGTTGCTGGTGGGTGATGCCACACACCTGCCGTTCCCCGATGACTCGTTCGATGTGGTGATGGCCAACCACATGCTCTATCACCTGCCCGACCTCGACTCCGCCATGCGTGAAATCAAGCGCGTGCTCAAGCCCGAGGGCGTCTTGATGGCCACCACCCACAGCAACCAAACCATCCCCGAAATCCGCATGTTAATCCGGCGCGCCATCATCATCCTCACCCGTGCCAACCCGTCCTCGGTGCGCCCGCCCACCACCGTCAGCGATTTGTTCTCGCTCGAGAGCGGCACGCGGGTGCTGTCGCGCCATTTTTACGGCGTGTGTCGCTTCGAAATCCCCTCGACCCTCATCTTCCACACCGAGGCCGACTTCCTGAGCTATCTGGCGCAATTGCGCGACCTGCTGGAGCTGTCGTTGCCGGTCGATGTGACGTGGGAGGGCATTATGGAGGTGCTGCGCGATCAGGTCGCGCAGTTCATCTACCAACTGGGCGATATGCAGGTGTCGCGCTTGGCGGGGGTGCTGATTGCCTCGGATAAGGGCGATTTCTTGCGCCAGTTCTTGCAGGTGCGCGACAAGGCATGACCCTCCAACCGTTCGGGCGCGGCGGCCTGTCCGACCCGCACGCCCTGACCTTCAACTTTGCGGCGGTGCTCCCCGGGCGCGCCGCCAGCCCCCACACCGCCCGCGCCTATTTTCGCTGGGTCGATACGTTCTTGGCCGATATGGGCGGCCTGAAGCCGACCCGTGGCGACCAGCGCACCCTGCGGATGCAAACCCTCGCGGTCGAGCAACTGCGCGGCCTGCTCAGCCCGCCGATGTTGCGCGCATGGCTGGGCAAGCTCATCAGCCGCAACCACGGCAAACAAGGCATCGAGCAAGCCCGCGCCGCGGTCATCACGCTGGCCGACCTGTTCGCCGAGGCCGGATGGATGGACGAGACCATCTCGGCGGCGATGGCGCGGGTGCGTACCCCCCGTGCGGAAGACGGGCAACGCACCGGTCGTTGGCTGTCGTTGCGCGAGGTGCGCTTGCTGATGGAAGCCGGTGCCCAAATGGCCACCAGCGACGCGCAAGCCGCCCGCAACCGCGTGGCATTGGCCATGCTGTGCACCATGGCACTCCGGCGCGAGGAATTGTGCGTGGCGCGCTGGGGCGACCTGAGCAAGCAGGACGACCGCGTGGTCTTACGCATCCACGGCAAGGGGCGCAAGGTCGCGCCGGTCGATGTGCCGCCCAACGTGGTGCGCTTGCTGGAGCCGTGGCGCAAGCTGTGCTTGGCCAATACCAAAGGCTTGTTCCAAGAGTCCCCGCTGATTCGGCGCATCTGGAAGGGCGGGCGCGTCAGCACCGGCGGCATGACGCCCGAGGGGGTGCTGTCGTTGGTCGATTTGGCGGCCAAGCACGCCCAGATTGGGCACGTCGCCCCGCACGACCTGCGGCGGTCGGTGGCCGGTGCATTGCACCAGTCGGGCGTCCCAATCGAGAAAATCAGCCGCCTGTTGCGCCACAGCACCGTGACCGTGACCGAGCGCTACATCAACCGGTTGCCACAACGCAACGAGGGGGCTTTGCTGATGAGCGACCTGCTGGACACCGCCGACGAGGACTTTTGGGGCTAGGCCGGCCTTCGGCTCAGCCCGCTGGGGTGAGGTTGCGGCGCACCACCCGCTCGAGGTGTTGCCCCAGCCGCCCGCGCAAGTAATACCCGCTCAGCAACGCTCCCGTCACCAGCCCGCCGATGTGCCCCCAATTGTCGATGATGGAACCCGGCAAGAAGCCGATGCCAATCAGCATGGCCAGATATAGGGCGCTGCCGCGCAGTTGCCGGTCGAAATGCTGTGGGCTGAGGTAGCGCACGCGCATGACCATCGCCAAGTCGGCGGCCACCAAGCCCAAGACCGCGCCCGATGCCCCGACCGACAAACTGCGCGGGTCGTTGAGCAACGCGCTCAGCAACGCCCCGCCCAAGCCGCTGGCGAAATACAGCGCCAGCAACCGCCCCGTCCGATAAAAGCGCTCGATGGCCGCCCCGATGTTTTGGAGCGTGAGCATGTTGAAGGCGAGGTGGATGAGGCCGCCGTGCAAAAAGGTGCTGGTCAGCAAGCGCCATGCCTGCCCCTCGCCCCAGATGGCTTGGCCTTGGTTGGCGCCCCACGTCACCAGTTGCCGGTCGAGCCCGGGCACCA
>JALONY010000397.1 GCA_025454715.1 Anaerolineae bacterium | reverse complement strand
CACGCTCGAGATGGACGGGCTCGACTTTCAGCACCGCCCCAGCGATTTCGCCCACGTCTGCGACCAAATTCGCGCCGCCGCGCCGGTGGGGTAAGCACGCGAGGCAATTTAGCAGGATAATGATCACGGTGTCGCCGAGGATAAGGAGCTAAACCATGGTTGCTGTTCTGAGCCCGATGATTGACCGATTGCTAGGTTACTTCGCACGACACGCAACGCCTGAAGAGATTCTGTCTTTTTCGCCGACGGAAGAAGAAATTGAGCGCATCGAGACTCTCTCGCAACGCGCCCAAGCGGGGATCTTGTCTTCAGAGGAGCAAGTGGAACTTGAGCAACTGCGGTACCTCGATCGTCAAATCATGCTCCTGAAGGCACGCGCACGCCAGCGTCAGGAAGACCATGACTAGACGATACAACTAATGTGAAATGACATTCATCTCCCGCTCATGCCCCGCCCGATGCTGAAGCATCGGGCTAAAGAAGAACAAGCCTCTACGAGGCTGATGGCCGAGGGTGTATGGCGGGCTGAACAGCCTCATCTGGCAAAAACCATGACCCGATACGCCCCGTGGAAACAGGTTTTCCGCCAATATCCCAGCCCCTTGTGGGCTTGTTCTTCTGTAGCTGGGTGCTTTAGCGCCCAGCGGTCATCGACGACCATTGGCGCTAAACCGGCCTGCTTGTACGCCCATACCCAACGGTGCTATCATAGATGAGGAGAGCCTTAAACAAGCGGTTCTCCTCGTTTTCGTGTGGGTAGTAAGGGGCAAAAAAGGCTTCTATGTGCGCTTTGAATAGTGCGCCGATGACCGCGCCACAGGCCGGTGCAGACGGCATCATTTACAACGACTTTGCTTTTACCGTCGCGACCAAGAACGGCAGCGGCAGCCAAACCTCCAACGGCGTCTTGGTCTACAGCCTGTTCAAGATGGGCATCCCGGTCAATGCCAAGAATTTGTTCCCGTCCAACATCAAGGGCTTGCCGACGTGGTATACCATCCGCGCCAGCAAAGACGGCTACACCGCCCGCAAGGCCGTGACCGAAATCGTCATCGCCTTCAACCAAGACACCGCCGCCGAGGACATCGCCAAACTGCCCAGCGGGGGCGTGGTCATGATCCCCAAAGAGTGGAGCTGGGGGCGCAGCCGCGAGGATGTGGTGTGGTACGAGTTGCCCGTGCGCGACATCATGAAATCGCTCGAGAACGTCCCGACCGACTTCAAAGACCGCATCGCCAACATGACCTACGTCGGCGCGGTGGCGCAGTTGTTCGATTTGCCGCTCGATGTGGTCTATCAAGCCTTGCTCGACAGCTTTAAGGGCAAGAAGAAGCCCGCCGACATGAACTATAGCGCGGTGGTGGCCGCCTATGAGTGGACGGCGGCCAACCTGCCCAAGCAAGACCCGTACAAGTTCTCGCCCATGCCCGGCAACAACGGCGACAAGATCGTCATCACCGGCAACGAGGCGGCGGGCTTGGGCGCGGTGTTCGGCGGCGTGGGCGTGGTGGCGTGGTACCCCATCACCCCCTCGACCAGCGTGGTCGATTCGATCATGGGCTTCCAACACCTGCGCCGCGACCCCGACACCGGCAAGGAGACCATCGCGGTCGTGCAAGCCGAGGACGAAATCGCGGCCATCGGCATGATTATCGGCGCGGGCTGGGCAGGTGCCCGCTCACTGACCGCCACCAGCGGGCCCGGCATCTCGCTGATGGCCGAGTTTACCGGCCTCGCCTACTACGCCGAAATCCCGTGCGTCATCTGGGACATCACGCGCATGGGGCCCTCGACCGGCCTGCCCACCCGCACCTCGCAGGGCGATTTGATGTTCACCCACTTCCTCGGTCACGGCGACAGCCGCCAAATCATCCTGCTCCCCGGGTCGGTCGAGGAATGTTTCGAATACGGCTGGCGCGCCTTCGATTATGCCGAGCGCTTGCAAACGCCGGTCTTTGTGCTCAGCGACCTCGACCTCGGCATGAACAACTGGATGGCCGAGCCGTTCCAATACCCCGAGGAGCCGATGGATCGCGGCAAAGTCTTGAGCGCCGAGGAACTGACCGCGTTCATCGACAAAAACGGCAAATGGGGGCGCTACCTCGATGTCGATGGTGACGGCATCCCGTATCGCACGTTGCCGGGCACCAACCACCCGCGCTCCGCATGGTTTGCCCGCGGCACCGGCCACAAGAGCTGAGCTGGAACCGTGACGCCCCCAACCGCGTCGGCATCCTGACCTTCGGCAGCAACCACGACGCGGTGCGCGAGGTGCGCGATTGGTTGCGCCTGCGCCACGGCCTCGAGACCGATTACATCCGCGTCAAGGCCTTGCCGTTGCACGCCGACGTGAAGGCGTTCCTCGACGCCCACGAGGTCACGTTCGTGGTCGAGAACGACTTCGACGGCCAAATGACGCAGGTCATCAACGTGGACTACCCCGAGACGGCGGTCAAGCGCGCCGCGCTCGCGCTGGGCGACAGCCTGCCGATGACCCCCGAATGGCTGTACGGCAAAATCGCCAAGCACTTGGGGCTATAACCCCACCCGACGGAAAGGATTGACCCCATGAGCCTCGCCCACCCTCCCGACAAAAACGCCCAGATGACCCTCGAGGACTTCGAGCGGTTTTTGGCGTTGCCCGAAAATGACGGGCGGTTGTTCGAGCTCATCGACGGCGCACCGCGTGAAAAAATGCCAACCGAACAACACGCCGAAATCCAGATGCGAATTGCTGGTGAAATCTACATCTACCTCAAGCAACACCCGGGCGGGCGCGTTACGACCGAGGCACGCCACCGCGCCAGCACCGACACCCTCAATGACCGCTTGCCGGATGTGGCCTACACGAGGCCGGAGCGTGTTCAGCCGGTCGTCAAGCGGGGTGCCGTTCCTCAGTTGCCCGATTTGTGCGTCGAGGTCAAATCACCGTCCGATACCTATCTCGGCCTGCGGGCAAAGGCAGCTTACTATCTCAGCCACGGCTCCACACTCGTTTGGCTCGTCTTCCCCGACCAGCAAGTCGTTGAAGTCCATACCGCCGATGCCCCCATCACCAGCGTGGGCATCGATGGCGCGCTGTCCGGTATGACCGTCTTACCCGGCTTCACCCTGCCGCTCTCGCTCATCTTTGAGGGATAAAACCATGCGCAATGTCCTGCTCTACACAGACGAAGATGGCATGTGGGTGGCTGAATGTCCCAGCCTGCCCGGCTGTAACAGCGGCGGCAAAACCCGCGATGAAGCCATCTCCAATATCCGCGATGCGATCAGCTTGTGGATTGAAGATGCACAGGCTCACGGTGAAGCTATCCCAGACGACACACCTGTGGAAGTGCTAAAACTTGCTGTATGAGCTATTTACCTCGTATTTCGGGTCGTCAATGCGTTAAAGCCTTACAAAAATCGGGGTTTATCATCTCGCGGCAAAGTGGAAGTCACATCATCATGCGTCGGGATAACCCCTATGGCAAAGTGGTCGTCCCGAACCACAACCAGATTTCTAAAGGGACGTTGCGAGCAATTATTCGTGACGCAAACCCCACTGTTGATGAATTCATCGCACTGCACAACCAACCCTAAGAGGCATCTCCCCATGTCCACTCGTATCAAGACCAACAGCATCGGCCTCACCCGCGAAGACTACAAAGGCGGCAAATCGACCCTGTGCCCCGGGTGCGGCCACGACTCCATCTCCAACCAAATCACCAGCATGGCCTTCGACCTCGGCCTCGACCAGCACCGCATCATCAAGATGTCCGGCATCGGTTGCTCGTCCAAGACGCCCGCCTATTTCTTGGGGCGCTCGCACGGCTTCAACACCGTGCACGGGCGGATGCCCTCGGTCGTGACCGGCGCGACGCTGGCCAACACCAGCCTCGTCGCCATCGCGGTCAGCGGTGACGGCGACACCGGCAGCATCGGCTTCGGCCAATACAAGCACCTCATCCGCCGCAATGTCCCGATGGTCTACGTCATCGAGAACAACGGCGTATACGGCCTGACCAAGGGGCAGTTCAGCGCCACCGCCGACCAAGGCCAAGAGCTGAAATATTATGGCCGCAACGACCTCCCCCCGATTGACCTCGCCCTCGAGGCCATCATCGGCGGCTGCACGTTCGTGGCGCGCAGCTTCAGCGGCGACGCCAAACAAGTCGAGACCTTGCTGAAGGCCGCCATGAACCACCACGGGACGGCGGTCATCGACATCGTCAGCCCGTGCGTCACGTTCAACAACGAGGACTCGTCCACCAAGTCCTACGCCTATGGCAAAGAAAACGAGATTCCGCTGCACGAGATTCGCTACCTCGCCCCGGGCTATGTCGAGCCCAAGGAAGAAATCCAAATCGAGGAGCAACCCGAAGGCCAAGTCATCGAGGTGGCCTTGCACGGCGGCGCAACCGTCAAGCTCCGCAGCGTCGGGCGTGAGCACGACCCGCGCAACCGGATGCAAGCGGTGGCCGCCTGCCAAGAGGCCGAGCGCGACAACATCCTGCTCACCGGCCTGATTTACTACGAAGAGCCGCGTATGACCCTCGCCGAGACCCTGCACCTGACCGATACGCCGGTGGCCAACCTGCCCGCCGACAAACTGCGCCCCTCGCGTGAGGCGCTGGCCAAGGTCTT